>CALGKL010000319.1 GCA_937930495.1 uncultured Gloeocapsa sp. | reverse complement strand
TTACTTCCGGAAGGTCCAGAAACAGCCGAAGCGCTATTGGTGGCTAATTCTTTGGCTAAACGAGAGGTTGTCCCGGCGATTTGAGCGCGATCGCTATTAGCATAACCACGGTAAAGTTGGAACATCCGGGTAAAACCTACGGTTTTTTGATTAGGTTGAGTGGTAAAACCGCGGTAATAGGGGACTATATTCTCACCAAAGTTCTCATCATACTCAGCAGAATCTATGTAAGAATCGATATCAGCGTCAAAACCTTCGTTTTGATATAAATCTAGGTGATAAACTACCTCTGACTCATCATAGGGAGCGCGACCGAGTAAATGCTTGATATTTAACTCAATTACTCTGGTTTGGAAATTGCCATAGAGGAATTTAGACTTATACAATTCCGATTTCGCTACACCTCTGACAAAATCTTTCACGGTAATGGAACGATTACAGAGTAAGGATTCTAAGCTAGTTAGACGCTCTGACTTCATGATATAGTCATTACCGAATACTTGACGGTAAACTGCACGAATCGCGATTTGAGCTTCATCTTTGGTCCAATTAGGACGTAATTCGACGCGACTGCTTTCATCAAAAGCCGAAACACCTAAACGAGATGCTGCTGTTGTAACTGCCACTAAATTTTACTCCAATTATGTTTTTATGCTTGAGTTAGGCTGAGAATTTTACAACCACTCTGGTTTAATTTTTGCATAGTGGTGGATAATCGTTCATAAGGAATGACATATTCCTTAACACTACGTCGTAGTTGAGGACTACGTCCCTGTGCAGATTGGGTAACCCGAATCCGATACATTTGCCCCCGCTCACCATTGGTAGTCCCTCCTAAAGTTAATCCTACTTGAGCATTAGACACAGGAGTAGCTACATTACGAGCTAAATCATAGGTTAAACGAGCAGTCTTGCTCTTGCTTTGAGCGCGATCGCTGTTAGCATAACCTTGATAGAGTTGAAACATTCTTGTAAAACCTACGGTTTTCTGTCCTCTCTGGGTACTAAAACCACGGTAATAGGGGACAATATTCTCCCCAAAGTTTTCCACATATTCCTCTGAATCTAGATAAGAATCGATATCCGCCTCAAATCCCTGACTACGATAGATCTCTAGATGTTCACTGATTTCGGCTTCATCATAGGGAGCGCGACCGAGTAGATGTTTAAAGTTCAACTCAATCATGCGAGGATGGTAAGTGTTGTAGAAGAATTTGGACTTATATAACTCTGATTTAGCTACTATCCTCACAAATTCTCTGACTGAGATAGAACGATTACATAGGAGTGATTCAGCGCTGATCAGTCGCTCAGAATTCATCAAATGATCATTGCCAAGTACTTGACGATAGACGGCTTGAATCGCTGTTTTAGCATCTTCTTGAGTCCAATAGGGACGTAATTCTACTGGTTGTGTTTCCGCAAAAGCTGATACCCCTAAACGAGATGCTGCTGTAGTAATTGCCATGCTTAAATACCTCCAACAATAGTTAACTCAGAGCGTTAATTGCGTAATCTAGATAAGAATTAGCTTCAACCGCCGGATCACCGCTTAAACCGTGATTAGCTTTGATGTATTTGAGAGCTTCGATGTACCAACTAGGGGATAAATCAAAGGTACTATTGATCTCCGCGATTCCCGATAAAAGATATTCATCCATTGGACCTGTGCCACCCGCTACTAAGCAGTAGGTTACCATCCGCAGGTAATACCCAATATCCCGCGCGCACTTAGCTTTACCTTCGGGAGTAGAGGCGTAGTTAGGTCCTTGCATTTGGACTGTGTAGGGGAATTTTTGATAAACGGCTTGGGCTGCTCCTTCTGTTAGGCTTTGGGCTTTTTCGGTCAAGGCTTTGGCTGCTGCTAAACTAGCGTTAGCTTGACGAAAACGACCAAATGCTATTTGAATTTCGGTGCTACTCAAAAAGCGACCTTGCGTATCCGCTGCTGATACCGCTTCAGTAAGAGGAGTTTTCATGGTATTTCTTATTTACTCTGGTTTTAAATAACTTTCTGTGAACTTATGTGTTATTCAACCAAAGTCTTTGTGCAATTTTCGTGCAATTGACTGAGAAATCTTTAAAGATTTATTGCGAAATATTAAATAAGCTTAACTAAAACTCTAGTTAAGGATTAGTTTATTTATAATTCAAATGAAAACACTTTTCTGACTAGTAAAATTATTTACGTCAATGATGATGCAGCTGAGAGAAATAATGGTTCATCATGGCGAGATGCTTTTAATACCAATTCTCCAAATCAAAGCGACAGATGATGTAGAATAGGCGCTCGGTAGAGTTTAAGTGAGAAACATGGCAGGAGTTTACAAGTTAGACATCTTGGAGAGTGAAGCAGAACTCAAAGAACTGCTGAGACAACAAAAAACGGCATCAGGTAAAGAGCGAGTACAAGTGTTATATTTGTTAAAAACCCAAAAAGCCAAAACAGTATCAGAAGCTGCCAAGTTAATAGGCAGAAATAGAGGAACGGTACAAGAATGGTTAGCTAAATATCGCAGGGGTGGACTGGAAGAATTATTATTGAAAAAAGTGGGAGGAGGCAGAAAGAGAAAAATTCCCCAATGGGCAGAAAAAGCTTTAGAGAAAAAACTGGAAAAGCATGAAGGAATGAATAGTTATGGGGAAATATGTGAATGGTTAGAGGAAAAATTAGGAATAGAAGCTAAATATAAAACAGTACATAAATTAGTGTATTATCGAATAAAAGCTAGTCCTAAAGTAGCTAGACCTAAAAGTGTAGAACAGTCAGAAGAAAGATTAGAGGCTTTTAAAAAAACTTCCGAGAAAACCTAGTAATGGTTATTTGGGTGGTGATAACGATAATGGGATTAGGGAGTAAAATCCGATTTCTGTGTCAAGATGAAACTCGAATAGGACTGAAGACGCTCAGTGGGAGAAAAATTACAGCAAAAGGAATAAAACCCCAGGGAAAAGTGCAGTGGAAATTTCAGGCTACCTATCTTTATGGAGTAGTAGAGCCAAAGACAGGAGAGAGTTTCTTTTATGAGTTTACTCATTTAAACACTCAGTGCTTTCAAATTTTTTTAGAGTTAGTATCGGAACACTTTGCTGACAGTATTTTAATCATTCAGTTAGATAATGCTCGATTTCATAAAGCTAAAAAATTAAAAATACCTGAAAACATTATTCTCATGTTTCAACCACCCTATTGCCCTGAATCGAACCCAATTGAACAGATTTGGCAATACTTAAAGAAAGGATTAAGATGGAAATTACCGACTTGTTTAGATGAATTAAGAGGATTAATTACCGAGAGGCTGAAAGTAATGACTCGGAAGGTAATTGCTTCGATTACAGGAAGAGCTTATATTCTTGATGCTTTATCTGTCGCCAAAGTTTAGAGAATTGGTATGAGCAAAAAAGTATCGGTGTACCTGATTTAACCGCTAATAATATCCAAGTTTCTGGTTAAGCTCATAGAGATAGGGATATTCGGGTGCAAAAGCCCTAGGAACCGGGAGTAAGGGTATTTTTCAATCGATTACAGAGAATTAATGCCAAATTTGAGCCAAGCTAGGGGATCTTCCCTTTAACCCGGTCATCAATTTGAGTGCTTCTGTTTTGAGCAATTGAACATGAATCATTAACCAAAGACCAAAACGTCGTAAAATCACCACCGGTAACCAATCATTGGAAAAAAGACGATCCAATAAATCAGTAAAACCCAAAATCGTTAAATTCTCCAATTTCCGCCAACTTTCATAGTTTTGCAAGACCGAAAGACTACCTACATCTTGACCTTCCTGAGCAGCTCGATATAGTACTTCGGCTAAAGCCGCCGCA
Source organism: uncultured Gloeocapsa sp. (assembly GCA_937930495.1). Classification (GTDB taxonomy): domain Bacteria; phylum Cyanobacteriota; class Cyanobacteriia; order Cyanobacteriales; family Gloeocapsaceae; genus Gloeocapsa. The sequence goes on along the minus strand of CALGKL010000319.1, from coordinate 1,944 downwards.
TCCCTAATCCCTAGATTCAAACCCTGTCCCCCCACAGGATGACAACAATGAGCAGCATCCCCAATCAGCGCTAATCGGGGTTTAACGTAAGCTTGACTCTGCATCAATTGCACAGGAAAAACTTGGCGATCGCTAATCAATTCACACCTACCTAAAGAGGGGGGTAAATGTTTAGCCAATTTTGCCATAAACTCTTTGGTGGTTAACTGTTGCACAGACTTAGCTTCTTGATGGGGAAGAGTCCAAACAATTTGACAGCGATTACCGGGTAAAGGTAGTATCCCCATGGGACCTGTAGTCCAAAAACGCTCAAAAGCCACGTTATTTTCTGCTGCTTCATGTTTAATCATAAAAGTTACACAAGATTGCCAATATTTCCAACCCCTGGTAGCAATTTGCGCACCTTCGCGGATCCGGGATTTAGCACCATCAGCGCCCACCACTAGAGCTGTACTAATCTCTGTGATTTCTCCTCCTAGACTGAGTTGAAGACGAGCTTGAGTATCTTGATACTCTGTTTCTAACACTTGAGCTGGTGCTAACCATTCAATGTTGGGACAATCCCGGACAAAAGCTTGTAAAGTACTTAATAAGGGTTGATGTTCAGCCACATAACCCAAATAATTAGTGTTTAAATCCCTAGTATTAAACTTAACTATTTGCTGATAATCAGCGTCAGAAAGACTAATATGGGAGAAATTAGCGATTTTAGCGAAAATATCCTCCCATACTCCTATCTCTGTCAAAATTCGTCCCGACATTAACGAAAGTGCGTAAGCACGTTGTCTTTTTACCGTATCCTCTAGGGGTAGAGCTTCAATAATCCCGATGCGCAAACCCGAATTTTTCAAAGCCGCCGCCAGGGTAGTACCCACAATACCCCCACCAACAATCACTAAATCGTAATCTAAATTCACTTGATTAAAATACATTAACTTTTATGGGAAAACACCTTTTCTTCCTATTTTAGTTAAGTTATATTAACCTTTGCCAGGCTAGGGATAAGTACGACCACCGTAGGGATAGCCACCGTAGGGATAGTTATAATTTACTGTGCCAGGTGTAACATTAGGGGTTACCGGTTGGGAAATTGGGCTAGTTCCCACATTAGTCCGATAATCAAAGCCACCTGGGTTTGGTTGGGGAACAGGGTTTGTCCCCATATTAGTCCGATAGTCAAAACTTCCGGTAGATTGTTTCTGTTGGGGAACAGAGGTAGTATCTGCATCATTCTGCTCAACCTGTGTTTGTTGAGGTTGTGGATTGTAACTAGGAGTGGTGGCGCTTCTTTGTCTGATACCAGAAGTTCTTGGCATTACACCCCAAGTAAATCCCGATGGACCAGTGGGGACATTTTGTGCCATCAGATTGTCTAGAGGTTGATTTGGTCGTTTGATGCGTGACATAGCAGCCTCCAAAACCGTTGAACGGGAGAATCTACCTCTGACGGGGGTAGAAGAAATAACTGAGGGTTGTCCTGTATTTTCAGCAATCGTGCTTTCTGGTTTATTCAGTAGTGAGCGATATCTTTTTACTCTCGGTTGTTGTAAGACTTGTTCTGGTGAATATTGTACTTTACTAGTGCTAACTTGTGTTCTATCTGTGCTGCTAAAGGGTTGATAAAAACTATTACTTGAGTCTGCTCTTTTTTCCTCTAACCATTGTTGTAATAATCCCCGTTGGGAATTGATGTTTAAGGGTTGTTGTTCATGGTTAACTAGTTCACTATTACCTGACTGTTGCATCCCAATTTCAGAAAATCCCGCTTCAGTAGTCAGAGGAGCATTAGTTAAATCCAAACTAGCTGAGCGCCATTGAGGATTACGGGAATATTCCCAGACACAAAAGCTAAAAAAAGAAATAACCCCTAGAGAACTTAAAAACAAAGGACGAGTAAAGCGTTTTAATCTTGCTTTGAGATAACGTGAATTAAGAGATACCTTG
>CALGKL010000318.1 GCA_937930495.1 uncultured Gloeocapsa sp. | reverse complement strand
GGGTTTAGATATCTAAACCCAATAAAATTAACTCTTAACTAAAGACAAAAGAATTGAGAATATAGTTAATAATCGAAGTAACGATCGCCAGACTAAAAGCACCCAAAATCGCACTTAATATCCCCATTCTCAATCTAAATCCCCGTACCAACCAAGCAGCTATCCCAAAGGCAATAATATTAAATACCCAACTAAATAAGCCAAAGGTAATAAAGTTAAAGGGAAGAGCAATAATCCCTATGATGGCATTAATTACACCAAAAACAGCAGCAGAAATTAAAGCCTTAGGGAAACTATCGATTTCTACACCAAAAGGTAACAGGGAAACTAAATACAAAGCCACCGCAGTAACTAACCAGACGACTACTAGGGAAATGATCGTATTCATAGAACTAATTCTTTTAATTTTATTTAGCTTTACTATACATTAAATCTAAATAACAATATGTCACCTTCTTGTACCACGTAATCCTTACCCTCACTGCGAACTAAACCCTTTTCTCTAGCTGCATTCATACTCCCTGAACTAACTAAATCCTCAAAAGCAACCGTTTCAGCGCGAATAAAACCTCTTTCAAAGTCTGTGTGAATCACTCCCGCGGCTTGAGGTGCTTTCATACCAGCTATAATAGTCCAGGCTCTAGTTTCTTTTGGTCCCGTGGTTAGATAAGTACGTAAACCTAAGAGTTTGTAAGTAGCTTTAATTAGTGATTTTAATCCTCCCTCACTCACGTTTAAAGATTCAAGAAAGTCTTTTCTTTCTTCTTCTGATAACTCGACTAATTCTGATTCTACTTGGGCAGAAACTATCACTACTTCCGCGTTTTCTTGACTAGCTACTTGACGGACTGCTTCTACCCATTGATTTCCTGTGGCTAAATCTTCCTCAGAGACGTTAGCTGCGTAAATAATCGGTTTCTGTGTTAATAATCCTAGGGGTTTGATTAATTCTGCTTCCCCTTCCCCTAGGTTAAGCATCCGTACAGATTTACCCTCATCTAAAGCTATTTTAATCCTTTCTAGTACCTCCACTTCTGCTTGAGCTTCTTTGCTCGTCCTCGCTTGTTTTCTAGCTCTCTCAATGCGTTTTTCTACTTGGTTTAGGTCAGCTAAAGCTAATTCTAGGTTGATTACTTCAATATCTCGCGCTGGATCCACTGAGCCAGAAACGTGGATAATATCATCATCATCGAAACAACGTACCACATGAACGATCGCATCTACTTCCCGTATATTGGCTAAAAATTGGTTCCCCAATCCCTCCCCTTTACTCGCACCTTTGACTAAACCCGCAATATCGACGAATTCCATCCGGGTTGGCACTATTTTCTCCGAACCAGAGATTTTCGCTAAAATATCGAGACGTTCATCAGGGACAGAGACCACTCCTACATTGGGTTCTATCGTACAAAAGGGAAAGTTTGCCGCTTCTGCTTTAGCATTAGCTACTAAGGCGTTAAATAGGGTAGATTTACCAACGTTAGGTAGTCCAACAATACCAGCTCTAAGCATAATAATAGGATTTATGTTAATCAAAAATCAACTCAAAACACCCATTATAGAACAGTTGGGTATCCTCAGTACTCAACCCGATGCTGCTTTCTATGCTCCAGGACATAAACGGGGTCAAGGTATTAGCCCTCTTTTGGCCAATTTATTGGGTGATAAGGTCTTTAGAGCCGATTTACCCGAATTACCCGAACTCGATAACTTATTTACTCCCACAGGAGTACTCGCCGAAGCCCAATCCCTCGCTGCTGCTGCTTTTGGCGCTAGTCAAACCTGGTTCTTGGTCAACGGTTCAACCTGCGGCATCATAGCAGCAATTATGGCTACCTGTCAAGAAGGAGACAAGATCGTCTTACCACGCAATATCCATCGTTCGGCGATCGCCGGTTTAATTCTCTCCGGTGCTAGACCTATTTTTATTCAACCCGAATATAACCCCCAATGGGATTTAGTCTGGTCTGTCTCTCCTGAAGCGATCGCCTCTACCCTGGCTGAACATCCCGATACCAAAGCAGTCATGGTGGTTTATCCTACTTATCAAGGAATTTGCTCCGATTTAGCCTCTATTATCCAAATTACCCATAGTTATAACATTCCCCTCCTCGTAGATGAAGCCCATGGAGCCCATTTACACTTTCACCCTGATTTACCCCCCTCGGCCATGAGTTTAGGAGCCGATTTGAGCGTTCAATCAGCCCATAAAACCCTAGGCGCTCTCTCCCAAGCCTCCCTCTTACATATTCAGGGCGATCGCCTCAATCCTGACGCTCTCAATCAAGCTTTGAGTCTAGTACAATCTACTAGTCCTAGTTATTTATTACTAGCTTCTTTAGATGCTGCTAGACAACAAATGGCCATACAGGGAGAACAGCTTTTAACCCATACTCTCAACCTAGTACAACTAGCCAAAAATCAACTTAATCAACTTTCTCGTCTTCCTATTCTGACTCAGAAAGATTTAGCTAGCAATTATCGCCTAGATGCTACTCGTTTGACCGTTTTTCTCACAGATTCACCCCTATCTGGTTATGCTGCTGACACTATACTACGTAACAAGTATAACGTAACCGCTGAGCTCCCTTTAGAAAAATCTCTCACCTTCATTTTTAGTATAGGAAGCACACAAAAAGATATACGGGCTCTAATCCTTGGTTTACAAGGAATCGAACAAATTTTAACCCCAAAAAGACAAAACAAACCCAGCATACCTTATTCATTTCCCATCTTAACACAGTCTCAAACCCCCAGAGAAACTTTTTTTGCACCTAAAAGATTACACCCTCTAACCCTTGCGGTGGGCGAAATTAGCGCTGAAATAGTCTGTCCGTATCCTCCTGGAATACCAATACTGCTACCAGGAGAAAAAATCACCAGTGAAGCGATCGCTTATCTATTAGAAGTGAAAAAAGCAGGCGGAATAATCACTGGTTGTCAAGATGAAAATTTAGAGAAAATAAATATTCTAATCAGTTAATTCTTGCTATACTAAAAGCTAAGGGGCACGTAGCTCAGGGGATAGAGCACTAGATTCCGGTTCTAGGTGTCGCAGGTTCGATTCCTGCCGTGCTCGTTAAAGTTGAAAACTTTACCCAATAAGGATCCTATTTAGCTCGGGTATGATCCAAGATTGCTCAAAATATACCAAATAATTAGTTATTAAA
>CALGKL010000317.1 GCA_937930495.1 uncultured Gloeocapsa sp. | reverse complement strand
GGGAATAAACCAATCCAGAATACACCTTCCATCACCTGATCAGTATTAGTTAAATCCCCTATTACTCGATAATTTAACCCTTGATAAATCGGTTGACGCACTAGGTTACCTCCAAATAAAAGCCGAGTACCAATGCGCTTTTCTTCTAGGTGTCTGACTAAATCATTACGGGTAAAGGGAGCCTCTTTTTTAACCATGATGGGAAATCCAAACCAACTAGGTTCAGAATTGGCTGCCGGTTCCGGTAAAACTAGAAACTCTTGTAAATCTGCTAAGTGGGTTTTGAGGAAGTTAAAATTCTCTCGGCGTTTAGCAATAAATTCGGGTAATTTAGCTAGTTGGGCTACGCCTACGGCTGCTTGCATATCGGTCATTTTCAGATTATAACCTACATGAGAATATGTATATTTGTGGTCATAACCGAAGGGTAAATCTCCTAATTGCCAAGCGAATCTTTTACCACAGGTATTATCTACTCCAGGAGGACACCAACAATCCCTCCCCCAATCTCGGAAAGATTCGACGATCTTTTTGAGACGACTATCACTGGTTAAAACCGCGCCACCTTCTCCCATAGTCATATGGTGGGCAGGATAAAAGCTCACGGTTGCTAAATGACCAAATGTGCCCGTTTTTTGACCTTTATATAAACTTCCTACCGCATCACAATTATCCTCTATTACCCAGAGGTCGTGTTTTTGGGCAAAAGCCATCACCGCTTCTAGGTTGAAAGGATTACCTAGGGTGTGGGCGAGCATAATCGCTTTGGTTTTTTCCGATAAAGCTGCTTCTAATTGGTCGGTGTCGAGATCATAACTAGGTAGTTTCACATCTAGGAAAACGGGGACTAGCTGATTTTGAAAGATGGGATTAACCGTAGTAGGAAAACCAGCGGCCACGGTAATAACTTCGTCTTGAGGTTTTAATCTTTTTTCCCCTAATTTAGCCGAAGTAAGGGCAGATAAAGCTACGAGATTGGCGCTAGAACCAGAGTTGACTAGTAAACAATGTTTAACCCCCATCCACTGAGCAAATTTGCTCTCAAATTCAGCTGCATATCTTCCTGTTGTCAACCAAAAATCCAGAGAAGAATCAACTAGATTGACTAATTCTTGGTCGTCGAATACTTTCCCTGAAACTGGTACATAGGTTTGACCAGGAATAAAGGTACGAGAGCCAAATTTGACTTGATAATATTCTTGTACTGCTTCGAGGACTTTATTTCTAAGTTGTTGTTCTCGGGTTTCGTTTTTGCTGAGAGATTGAGTCATCGTTAAATTTCGATTAAGGTTTTGTTAGTTTTTAAAAGATCGGCTTGATAGGATTCTATTTGCTGTTTGGTTAAAGCTTGAAATTTGGCGCTATCTCCTGGGGTTATCTGATTAGCTTGGCGATACCAGACTACAGTTTCGCGAATCGTCCTCTCAAAATCCCACACTGGTTGCCAGTTTAAACGATGATAGGCTTTATCCGTTACTAAGTTTAACAGTTTAGCTTCGTGTACCGCCTTTGGGTCCGAACAATCCAGCCAACTTCCCGACCAGTTATCTAAGATACACTCAACTAAGTCTTTAACGGTGCGGTTAGAAGCTAAAGGTGGACCAAAGTTAAATGCTTCGTATAATCCTTGAGGATCTTGTTGCCAATCGGGAGTGATTAGCTGTTCATAAATACGTTGTCCTAGGAGTAAATAACCCCCCAAGGGTTCTAAAACGTGTTGCCAAGGTCTGGTGGCGCGAGGATTTCTCACGGGTATAGGTTCACCCTTTCTCAAAGAACGAATCGCATCGGGGACGATTCTGTCTTCTGCCATATCTCCCCCACCAATGACGTTACCCGCGCGAACGCTCGCTAGACCAATGGGTACTTGACTATTGCTAAAGAAGGAATTGCGCCAAGAGGCGATCGCTATTTCTGCTCCTGCTTTACTAGAACTATAGGGGTCATAACCTCCTAGAGGATCACTTTCTCTGTAACCATAGACCCACTCTTTATTTTCGTAGCATTTATCCGTAGTAATTAAGACAGCAGCACAGGGTTTGACCAGATGTTTGAGGGCTTCTAAAACGTGAATCGTTCCCATAACGTTTGTCTCCCAGGTTTCTACTGGTTCTAAATAAGACCGTCTGACTAAAGGTTGTGCTGCTAGATGAAAAACAACATCAGGTTGCCAATCAACCAGTTTCTCTTTAACTACTTCCCTATCCCGAATATCTCCGAGATGATGATTCAGTTGTTCTGCTAAATCCAGTTGTTCAAATAAACATTCTTCAGTGGTCGGTGCTAGACTCAAACCTCTTACTTGAGCGCCGAGATTAATCAACCAGAAAGATAACCATGAGCCTTTAAACCCTGTATGTCCCGTTAAAAAGACCTTTTTTCCTTGCCAAAAGGAACTCATTCCCAGACTTTCCATGGTGCTTTTCCTTCATTATCTAACCGATTTAATACCTCCATCTCTCGATAAGTATCCATACATTGCCAAAAGCCATTGTGTTGATAAACAGCTAATTCTCCTAATTCGGCTAGAGTTTTTAGCGGTTGGGACTCAAATACTGTTTCATCTCCTTTGATTAGTTCTAGTACTTTCCGATTGAGGACAAAGTAACCGCCACTAATCCATCCTTCGGTTGTTTGGGGTTTTTCCTGAAAGCGACTAACTAGGTTATTTTCGATGATTAAATCACCAAATCGGGAGGGAGGGTGAACCGCTGTTACTGTGGCTAGTTTACCTTGTTTAAAGTGAAAATCTACCAATTCTGCTATATTAACGTTACAAACTCCATCCCCATAGGTAGCCAGAAAAATTTCACTTCCTATCTGGTCTAGATAAGGTGCTAAACGTTTGAGACGACCTCCTGTCATCGTTTCTTGACCTGTATCAATCAACCAAATTTTCCAGTCTTCCTCATCATGACCTTGGTTTAAATGAGTTACTTCTTTTTTACCTAATTGTAATAAGACATCATTGTGATTCCAGTCATAGTTAAAGAAATAGTCACGAATCATTTCTCCCTTGTAACCTAGACACAGCATAAAGTTATTAAAGCCGTAATGGGAATAAATCTTCATAATATGCCAAATCATCGGTCTAGTTCCAACTGTGACCATGGGTTTAGGACGAAATTCTGTTTCTTCTTTGAGTCTTGT
>CALGKL010000316.1 GCA_937930495.1 uncultured Gloeocapsa sp. | reverse complement strand
TTGCTGCGGTTATCTCTTCTTCTGCTGATTAAATCGGGGATTTTCTCTCCATTAGCTTGTCTAATTTTCCTGAAGATACCCAAGAATTTGCCAAGGGGATTTTTCAGGTATATTTTTATGCAACACTTTTTGAGAAAAGACAAACTGTCAATTTTGCCCCTGACTATGCTTGTTTAGCTTTTTTCTGACTGTCCTTTAATAAAATGCAAATATCCTGGGAATTATTCACCGTTAACAAACGCTTTCCTCTGACCATTAGTCGTGGGACAACCGCAGCATCGACAAATATCTGGCTAAGGATAGAAGCAGATGGAATCTCAGGATGGGGAGAAGCTTCTGGTTTTTCCCTTTCTTCCGTGCAAAAGTACCAAACAGCAGCAATTTTAACAGAATTAAAGACCATCTCTTCTCAACTAGAACAATTTCACCCCTGGGAAAGACAAAAAATCAGTCAATTTCTGACTAGTATATCTATTAGTAGTCCTACCCGAGCAGCTATTGATGTAGCCTTATACGACTGGTTAGGTCAAAGTTTAGCTATACCATTGTGGCGTTTATGGGGATTAGATTTAGAGAAAATCCCACAACTTTCTGTGACCATCGGTATCAGTAAACCGGAAATAGCTCAAGCAAGACTGAAAAATTGGCAAAAAATCCTAGATATACCAATAATAAAACTAAAAATGGGCAATCCGGAGGGAATAGAAGCAGATAAAGCCATGTTACTAGCAATTAGAGAACTAGCACCCACTACTCCAATCACTGTAGATGCTAACGGAGGTTGGAATCAACAAGAAGCGATCGCTATGTCTCACTGGTTAGCTTCTTTTGGGGTACAATACCTAGAACAACCCCTCAGTATCGAAGCGGAATCGGATTTAGCCAAATTACACCAAGAATCACCCTTACCTATTTTTGTTGACGAAAGTTGTCGTAACAGTCAGGATTTATTACGGTTAGCTCCCCATATCGATGGAGTTAATTTAAAATTGATGAAAGCCGGAGGTTTAACCGAAATCCTCAACCTGATTGAGATAGGAAGGACTCTTGGTAAAAAAATCATGTATGGCTGTTATTCTGATAGTAGTCTAGCCAATACCGCTATGTCTCATTTAGCTCCCCTAGCAGATTACTTAGACTTAGATAGTCATCTTAATCTTATTGATGATCCCTTTATAGGCGCAACGGTACAATCAGGTAAGTTAATTCCCCCGGATTTACCTGGTTTAGGAGTAAAATATCGTGGCAATCAAACGGTAAAGTACAGTATTTAATACACAGAATTTTGCCGAGCGATCGCCCAATTAAAAGTCGCAGAGGAATAATTTTTTATTGGTGGTGATTATCAAGTAGAGACAATATGAGGAAAGATTGGGAAAAATCTTTCCTCCTTTACCCCGGAGATTAAGCCATAGATTTAGCTAATTTTAAGGCAGTTTCCATCATAACTTGATGAGTACCTTGTTCTTTTTCCCCTTCTTGAGGACGTCTTTGTACATAAGTCCCATCAGATTGTAACTCCCAAGCTTGGCGATTATCCGATAACATCACCCCTAGGAATTCTTGGATATCTTTACGTACTTCCAAATCTTCTAGGGGGGTAACCGCTTCCACACGACGATCTAAGTTTCGTGGCATCCAATCAGCACTACCTATGTATATCTCTTCATTACCACCGTTATGGAAGTAAAAAATACGAGAATGTTCTAAAAAGCGACCAATGATACTGATCACCCGAATATGATCACTGATTCCCTCAATCCCAGGACGAAGACAACAAATACCACGAATAATCAAATCAATCTGTACACCAGCTTGACTTGCTTCGTAGAGAGTTTTAATCATTTCAAAATCAACGAGAGAATTGACCTTAACGATAATACGACCTGTGCCGCCATTACGAGAATGTTCCGCTTCTCTTTTGATCATCCCAATCATACGCTCGCGCATACTAACTGGTGCTACTAGGAGTTTACGGTAAGATTTTTGTCGAGAATAACCAGTGAGGAAATTAAATAGGTCGGTTAAATCTGCACCTAAATCCTGACGACAGCTAAACAGTCCCAAATCTGTATAGAGTTTAGCGGTTTTTGAATTATAATTACCCGTACCAATGTGTACATAACGGCGAATTTCTTGTTTTTCTTGACGTACCACCAGGACAATTTTAGTATGGGTTTTTAAGCCAACTAAACCATAGACTACGTGGACTCCAGCTTGTTCTAATTTTCGCGCCCAATTAATGTTATTTTCCTCGTCAAAACGCGCTTTTAGTTCTACTAAAGCTACTACCTGTTTACCATTTTCCGCAGCCGCGATCAAAGCGTTAATGATGGGAGAATCTCCCGAAGTGCGATAGAGGGTCATTTTAATCGCTTGAACTTGGCGATCGTTAGCAGCTTGTGCGATAAACTGTTCTACGGAACCAGCAAAAGAATGATAGGGATGGTGAACTAAAACATCCCCCTCACGAATAACGCTAAAAATATCTTCCCCCTCTGTAGTTTCAGAATTATTGAGAAGATTAACATCACTCAGACGACTAAAACGAGGATGAGATACAGCGTTCCAGGGTTCATCTTTTAACTCTGGTAGAGGTAGAGACATAAAAGAGAATAAATCCCCTAAAGCTAATAAACCATTGATCGGATAGACGTCAATTTCTTCGAGTTCCAGGTCTTCCATCAACATCGTCCGAATATGGTTAGGGGTAGAAGAGTAAATCTCTAGTCTGACTGCGTTTCTCCCTACCCGACGTTTGCGTACTTCTGCTTCGATCGCCAATAATAAATCATCTGCTTCCTCTTCTTCGAGATAGATATCAGCGTTGCGAGTTACCCGAAAAGGATGACATTCTTGAACATTCATTCCCGGGAACAAAGCTTCTATGTTATGAGCGATAACTTGTTCTAGGGGTACACCAGTCCAAAGAGATTTTTTGCCATTTTGTTCAGGTTGTCTCAGACCTTTGGGTAAATTGACAAACCTTGGTAAGATGTTTGTCGGTACTTTGACTCGAGCAAATAGCTCCTCTTGAGTTTCAGGATCTTTCATTAAGACAGCTAGATTGAGACTCAAGTTGGAAATATAGGGGAAAGGATGACTAGGATCTACCGCTAAAGGGGTGAGTACGGGGAAAATATTCTCTTCAAAATATTCTTTGAGATAGTTACGTTGTTCTGGGGATAAGTCAACGTAATTGAGTAGATGGACACCGTGCTCAACCAACTGTGTTTTCAGATTATATTCAAAATTTTCACTCTGTTGTTTGACTAGAGGACGTAACCGTTCGCTGATTTCCTCTAGTTGTTCCCCTGGAGTTCTTCCATCAAAGGTTAACTGAGTCACACCTGCGGCTAATTGTTGTTTTAACCCAGCGACTCTCACCATAAAAAACTCGTCGAGATTAGAGCTAAAAATAGCGGTAAATTTGAGACGTTCTAATAGGGGAGTCCGCGGATCTAAGGCTTCGTGTAAAACCCTTTGGTTAAAGTCTAACCAGCTTAGTTCTCGATTGAAATAATATTGTGAGTCATTAAGATTAATGCTGTTAGTAGTTACTTGAGATATAGTCATATTACTTTATTTTTTGCCCTTTTGAAGATAATCCTACCTCGACTTGGAAACCGAATACATTATCATCAGGTTAAGAAAAATTGGACAGAGTGATTGTTAAGCTTCTTTACATTTTTTCTATCTATGCTACTATCTGAGTGGTTAGACCAAATAAAAAATTATCTATAACAACGTGGTAGAGGAGTTAAAAGACAATATGTTAGAAAGCTTTAATCAGCAAAATCAGTGGCGAAATCCCCAACCTATCAGAATCGGGGTGATTGGTGTAGGGAATATGGGACAACATCACACCAGGGTTTTAAGTCTGATCAAGGATATTGAGTTGGTCGGGATTGCTGATATTAACGTAGAAAGAGGTTTAGATATAGCTAGTAAATATCGTATTCGCTTCTTTGAAAGTTATCAGGATTTGTTACCCCATGTGGATGCGGTTTGTATCGCTGTGCCGACGCGTTTACATCATCGGGTGGGGATAGAATGTTTACAAGCGGGAGTTCATGTGTTGATCGAAAAACCCATCGCTTCTAGTATCGATGAAGCTGAGTCTTTGGTTAATGCTGCAGCTGAATCGAAATCTATTTTACAGGTTGGTCATATTGAACGCTTTAACCCCGCTTTCCAAGAATTGAGTAAAGTCCTGAAAACAGAGGAAGTTCTGGCGATCGAAGCTCATCGGATGAGTCCTTATTCCGATCGCGCTAATGACGTCTCTGTGGTCTTAGATTTGATGATCCACGATCTTGATTTACTGATGGAGTTAGTACCCTCTCCGGTAATCAAACTTACCGCTTCTGGTAATAGTTCTCTACATTCTGGTAACTTGGATTATGTTACGGCGATTCTGCAATTTGCTAACGGTTTGGTAGCGACAATTACCGCGAGTAAGGTTACCCATCGCAAAATTCGTCGTCTGATTGCTCATTGTAAAAATTCTCTGACAGAAGCTGATTTTCTCAACAATGATATTTTAATTCACCGTCAAACTACCGCCGATTATACCACTGACTATGGTCAAGTTCTCTATCGTCAAGACGGTTTGATCGAAAAAGTTTATACTAGCAATATTGAACCTTTGCACGCTGAACTAGAACATTTCATCAACTGTGTCCGTGGTGGGAATCAACCCTCCGTAGGTGGAGAACAAGCTCTTAAAGCTTTACGTTTAGCAAGTATTATCGAACAAATGGCTCTAGATAACCAGGTTTGGAAACAACCAGATTGGGAAGGTTCTACAGTGGATTATGTGGTTAGTCAACAGGTATAATGGTTGTTCTTGCTCCTTGGCGATCGCTAATTACCCATGCACTCTATCGTAACCGGAGTTTACCCTCGGCTCGCTATTTGCAACTGGCTACACTGGGATTAGATGGGTTTCCCCGTAATCGTACAGTTGTCTTCCGGGGATTTCGCGAAGATACTAACCAGTTGCAAATGGTAACCGATAATCGCAGTGAAAAATATCAACAGATTCTTAAACAACCAGTAGGCGAAATCTGTTGGTATTTTCCCAAAACTAGAGAACAATTTCGTCTGCGTGGTCAACTGTTATTAGTTTCAGATCACACCACAGATTCTAATTTAAGCAAAGCACGTTGTTTGGCTTGGCAAGAACTTTCTGATGCTGCTAGAATACAGTTTGCTTGGCCAATTCCCAAACAACCTCTAAGCAAAGATAAAAACGCTTTCAAACCTTTATATATCAGTCAAGATCGACCCTTAACTAATTTCACTCTCGTCTTATTAGATCCTATAGAAGTAGATCACCTAGAATTACGAGGTGAACCCCAAAACCGTTATCTTTACACTTTAAATGAATCCCTCAACTGGAATTGTCAACAGGTTAATCCCTAAAAGTTAGGGAATTACTGTCAAATACCATATTATTTATACTTTAAAAGGTAAATCCCCCTCACAAGCGCCAATACTGACCCAATTACTAGATCCATCAACCCAATGTTCTTTTTTCCAGATAGGCGCATTATGCTTAAGGGTATCAATAGCATAACGACAAGCGTCAAAAGCCTCCCCACGGTGGGGACAACCAATGGCTACTAAAACGCTAATTTCACCAATTTCGAGCTTTCCGGTGCGATGATGGATGACTATACGATTAGTATCTCTCCAGGTTTGCCGAATTGTTTGGGCGATTTGACTAAAAATTACCATAGCCATAGGTTCGTAAGCTTGATATTCTAGAAAAAGAACGGGTTTACCCTCGGTTTGATTGCGCACTGTCCCACTCATTAAGACGATCGCCCCATTCCCCCCATCATCGGCTAACTGATACGCTTCTGTTAAGGATAAAGGTGCAAAGGTGATTTTTAAACTATCTCGAGAATCACTATGAATCATCAGGGTCTAAGCTCCACTCATTAAATATAGTAAAGCCATCCGTACCGCTACACCACTGGTGACCTGTTGGGAAATCAAGCTAAAGTCAGGATCATCCATCAAGTCAGAACTAATTTCCACACCTCTGTTGACAGGACCTGGGTGTAAAACTTTGACATCGGGTTTGGCTAAAGAAAGGCGATCGCGTGTGATGCCATAATAGTGATGATATTCCCGTAAACTGGGTAAGAGGTTATCGGTCATTCTCTCTCGCTGCAATCTTAAGGTCATGATAAAATCAGCGTCAGTCAGCGCCTTATCTAGACACCAATCAACCTTTAAACTACCTTTTCTAGAGTCGGGTTGAACTAAATCAGCAAAATATTTAGGTACGAGAGTCGGTGGACCTGATAGATAAACTTGAGCACCACAACAGGTTAAACTCCATATATTAGACCGCGCTACTCTTGAGTGGAGAATATCTCCGACTATGGCGATTTTCTTACCCTTTAACAGTTCTAAGCTAGGTTGTTTCTCGTCTAAGATGGTACACATAGTAAATAGGTCTAATAAAGCTTGTGAGGGGTGTTCGTGTTGTCCGTCTCCTGCGTTAAAGATTCCTACCCCTAGGTTTAAACGGTCCATTTCTCGGGCGATCGCCTCGGGTACTCCCGACTCGCGGTGGCGAATCACAAAAATATTTGCTCCCATAGCGACATAGGTTTTCGCCGTATCTAGGATGGTTTCTCCTTTGGTTAGAGAAGAACTACTCGGGGTAAAATTGAGGACCTCTGCTGATAATCTTTTGGCGGCTAATTCAAAACTACTTCTTGTCCTCGTAGATGGTTCAA
>CALGKL010000315.1 GCA_937930495.1 uncultured Gloeocapsa sp. | reverse complement strand
GTAATCTCCAGGAACTATCTTTACTAAGAATTTTGAACATAAAAGTTTAATTTTGACCAAGTCAGTTGTGATTTTTGCTCATCCAAAGACCAAAGTACCAAATACTAGTAGAAATAATTGCAGAATACGTCCTAAAACCGTTGCGGGTTTATCGGGATATTCCCCCATTAGGGTAATAATCACGTCTTCTAGTACTTCCCAAGGGGAACGTTGCGAAACTACAATAACTTCATCCCAGATGAGGAGTCCGACAATAGCAAATAAGAATAAAAACCCTAAACTTAAAAATAATGGTAATCTCCAGGAACTATCTTTACTAAGAATTTTGAACATAAAAGTTTAATTTTGACCAAGTCAGTTGTGATTTTTGCTCATCCCAAGACCATCGCAAAAAACGCGCCGGTTGTCCTGGAATTATCCCTGGTAGGGAAAGAATACGACGAGGAGACACGGTTGCTAAAGCGATCGCTTCTCCTAGGGTACAGATTCCCCATTTAACTAAATTCTCTACTCCCTTCAATAAAGGTAAAGTAGTTCCCGCGAGGGTTCCATCTTCTAATCTAGCTGTCCCTTGAGTAATTCTAATTGTCCGCTTATCCCAAGGATAAAACCCCTCGGGTAATCCAATCGGTGCTAAAGCATCGCTAACCAAAAATAAACCTTGGGCATAATTACTAGCGCGTAGTAAAATTTTTAACATAGTTGTGGAAACGTGTTGACCATCAGCGATTACTCCACAGGATACCCGATCGTTAACGATTGCTTCCCCTAATAAACCTGGTTCCCGATGGTGTAAACTAGGCATGGCGTTGAAAGCATGGGTAACCATCGTCGCACCCTGAGCAAAAGCTAACCGCGCTTCACTAGCTGTAGCTAAAGAATGTCCTAAACTGACTATTATTCCTTGAGAGGTTAAATAGGGGATAATTGCTCCGGTTTGATCCAATTCTGGTGCTAAAGTGATAATTTTAATTAAATCCTCATAACCCTCAATAATCCCGAGAACATTTTCCTTGGTCAAAGGGAGAAGGTATTCTAGAGGATGTGCTCCTCTTTTGTGAGGATTGAGAAAAGGACCTTCTAAATGTACTCCTAGGATAACCGCTGCTTCTGGTTGAGGATTTTGACAATAACTTTTGATTACCCCGAGGGAGCGTCTCATTTTCTCTTTAGAAGTAGTAATGATCGTTGGTAAGAAACCATCTATACCCTGATTCCCTAAAAATTCACAAATTCCGATTAATTCTTCTCGATGGGTTAAATCCGTAAAAGATATCCCCAACCCACCATTAATTTGTAAGTCAATACCCCCAAGAGACAACCAGTCTCCCTCTAGGTCAATAATTTGATAATTTTGTTGATTACTTTCCCCAGATTCGATTTTTCCTTCTGAGTTGATACTTATTTCTCTTAACCCAGTTAAACCAGGTAATCGCGCTTGGATTATTTTTATCGGTTGATTTTGCAGCACACAAACGGATTAATTATGTTAGTTTTAGCTTTCTTCTCTAGCTCCTAGACCTTAACTCATCTAATAAACCTTGACAACTATCTAGGAGTAAATCAATCACATGGTCAAAACCCCGTTGACCACCATAATAGGGATCGGGAACGTCTTTAAACTGGTGTTGAGTGGCAAAATCAGACATTAACTTTACCTTATGGTGGTATTTCCCTTCGGGGTCAAGACTGAGGAGATCACGATAGTTATCTCTGTCCATCGCTACGATGAGATCGAATTCGGTAAAATCGGAAACTTCAAAACGTCTGGCTTTCCCTTCTAGAATAATACCGCGTTTCTGAGCAGCAGCAGTCATTCTAGCATCAGGAGGAGAGCCAATATGATAGCTAGAAGTTCCCGCCGAATCACAGCAAAAATCCTCAGTTAATCCTGCTTCTGAGATTAAATAATTCATAATATTCTCAGCAGCAGGAGAACGACAAATATTACCCAAACAGACAAACAGAATTTTAAAGGGCATAATAATTACATACCAGGAATATTCAAACTGCTGGTCAATTCTTCCATACGTTCTTCCATATTGGCTTTAGACTTAGCATAAGCATCCTTCATAGCCGCGGTGATTAAACTGGCTAAATCTTCAGGACTTTTTTCCAGCGCTAGGGGGTTAATTACTACGCGCAGAGGCTCTTGATTCCCACTCATCACCACTTTGACTAAGTCATCCTCGCTGCAGCCTTCGATTTCCATCTGCTCCAACTCCTCTTGGAGTTTTTTCGCATCTTCTTGCATCTGCTGTGCTTTTTGTAAAGCCGCAGCGAATTGTTTCATTTTATTAATACCAAAACCAAAACCTTTGCCATCTTTATTCATATTCTTTAATTATGTAACTAACCTTTTCAGTATTTTACCCGATTCAAGAAAGAAATCTATCAAAAATCCCCTAGGAATTTAACTTCAGGGTAAAGAGCGATCGCCCATTGTTCCTTGACCTTAGTTTGAACATAGCTAATCAATTCCATAATCTCTAGTGCAGTAGCCCCACCACAATTGAGAATAAAATTAGCATGACGTTGAGCTACCTGGGCTTGACCAATTTGATAACCCTTTAAACCCGTTTGTTCGATTAACCAACCGGCTGCGTAGTTAGGTGGATTACGAAAGACACTACCACAATTAGGGCGATCGTAAGGTTGAGAATTGCGTCGTTTTTGCAGATTTTGGTTAGTTGTCAACATCACCTCTTGACTACAACCTGGTTGTAACTGAAAAGTCGCTTCGACAACGAGTTTTTTTCCCTGTTGTAAACAAGAATGACGGTAACCATAGTTTAACATTTCAGCCGAGAGAACCTCTAACTCACCATTAGGAGAAATTACCTTAACCTCTACCAGACAATCGGCGATCGCTCCTCCTTGGGCTCCTGCATTCATAACTACAGCTCCCCCAACCGTACCGGGTATGCCTACAGCCCATTCTAATCCTTGCCATCCTCTTTTAGCTGCTAACCAAGCTAACCGAGGGATTGGCTCACCTCCGGCGACAGTGATTTGGGTTTTTTCCTGATCAAAGCGTAAAGGATAGCGCCAATAGCGAGTACTCAAAACCAAGCCAGCAATACCGCGATCGCCGATCAATAAGTTTGAGCCTGCACCTAAAAAAGTCAGGGGTAAATCTTGCCGATTAGACCAATTTAAAACCGTCTCTAACTCTTGCCAATTGCGAGGAGAAGCGTACCATTGAGCTAATCCCCCTACCCGAAAAGTGGTCAAATTAGCCAAAGAAACACCGGGAAAAATTAACTCTCTCTTTGGGGATTTAATGATTATATCCATTGTTTTGACTTAGTAATTCAGGAATAACTTGATTAAGATTACCTGCACCCAAAAATAAGACTAAATCCCCCGGTTGTATAGTCTTGGTTAAATAACTGCTCAGAGAGCTTAAATCAGGATGATAGATAACCCTAGGATGATGAAGACTAATCTTTTCTGCCAATTGTGAACCATCTATTTGAGACAGATTGGCTTCTCCTGCACTATAGATATCGGTGATGACCACTAAATCAGCATCTGTAAAAGCAACGGCAAATTCTTGGAGAAACCGTTGAGTTCTACTATAGCGATGGGGTTGAAAAACCGCAATCAGTCTTTGATAACAACCTTGTTCTCTTTGGATACGTGCGGCTTGTAAAGTCG
>CALGKL010000314.1 GCA_937930495.1 uncultured Gloeocapsa sp. | reverse complement strand
TCGCTTCTCTCCCTTGTTATTTAGAAGAAAATGTGGATAAACAAAGAGGGAAAGGAGTGTATCAAAACTCGATTAAAGCGATCAAGATTTTGAATAAACTAGGTTATGGAATTAGTCCCTATTTAATCTTGGATTTAGTTTATAACCCTCAAATACCTAGAGATAATAACTTTAGTTTAACTCCTAATCAACAACAGTTAGAACAAGATTACCGTCACTATCTAAAACAAAGGTATAAAATAAGCTTCAACAGTTTATTGACGATTACTAATTTACCAATAGGAAGAGTCAAAAAACAATTAGAAAAACAGGGAATTTATCAAGAGTATTTAAGCTTCTTAGAAAGACATTATAACCCAGCTACGATTGATAATCTCATGTGTCGTAACCAACTTTCAGTCGATTATTTAGGCAAGATCTACGACTGTGATTTTAATCAAATGGAAAATATTCCCGCTTTGGGTAAAAATGGCGAAAAATTGACGGTAAAACACCTATTAACCGCGGGAAACTTAGATATAATTGATGAAATAAAAACCGCCAAATACTGTTATGGTTGTACGGCTGGAAATGGCTCTAGTTGTGGTGGTGCTTTGATCTAAATGAATACCGAGAAAGAAAAGTTATATCTAACTACAAAAATAGCCTTCGGGGCGGGGGATTTTGCACCAGCAATTACCGCTAATCTATTGGTATTTTTTTTATTATTCTTTTTTACCAATGTAGCAGGAATACCCGCGGGATTAGCTGGTATGATTCTAGCGATTGGCAAGATTTATGACGCGATCAATGATCCAGTGATCGGCATATTAAGCGATCGCACTACCTCAAAATGGGGACGTCGTCTCCCCTGGATCTTAGGAGGTGCGATTCCCTTTGGAGTATTGTTTTTTTGCCATTGGTTAGTACCAGATTGGGGAGTAATGTCTTTATTTTGGTACTATGTAGTTGTTGCTCTGTTATTTAATACTGTTTATACTATCGTCAGTCTTCCCTATGGCGCCTTAACTCCGGAATTAACTAGAGACTACAACGAGCGTACCAGTCTCAATAGTTTTCGGATGGCTTTTTCTCTCGGTGGAGGGATTTTCTCTCTGATTCTAGCAGGATTGGTATTTCAACAATACCCGGATGATCCCCAACGACAATATTTAACCTTGGGGTTAATCTGTGGGGTAATTTCGATTATAGCTATCTTGTGGTGTGCTTTACGCGTACCGGAAAGAGCTAAAAATCCCATTTTTAACCAACAACAAAAAAAATTAGTGGGTATAGGTGTAATTATACTCGGACTAGGAGCGATCGCTGTGGCTTTAATCACCCAACAACCGAGATTAATGACCCTGATCATCGGGATTATTACCCTGGAATTAACCCTGTTTGGGATAACGATGATTTTTGCACCCCTAGAATCCCATCTTTGTAAAGAAAATAACCCTTTACCTACAGAGGAAGCTTCACTAACTTTGAGGGAACAGGTCAAAACTATTTTAGAAAATCGACCTTTTTTATACGTCATCGGTATTTATCTGTTTTCTTGGTTAAGTGTACAGTTAACCGGGTCGATTTTGATTTATTTTGTCGTCAGTTGGATGGGTTTACCCGTTGGCGAATTTCCTAAAGTTGCACTAGCAGTACAAGGAACAGCATTAGTGATGTTGTTTGTCTGGAAACAGGTGAGCGATCGCTATGGGAAAAAAATGACTTATTATCTAGGAGTTGGTATTTGGATTATCGCTCAAATCGGTTTATGGTTAATCCAACCCCTTCAATACGGTTTACTATACATCTTAGCTATTCTCGCTGGTTGCGGTCTTTCCGTAGCTTCTTTAATCCCTTGGTCAATGTTACCAGATGTGATTGAATTGGACGAATTAAGGACAGGAAAAAGACGAGAAGGTATTTTTTATAGTTTTATGGTATTTGCCCAAAAAGTCTGTTTAGCCTTAGCCTTATTTCTCGTAGGAGTAGTTTTAGACTTCGCCGGATTTATCGAACAAACACCGGGAGGAGAGATACCTCTACAACCTCCTAGCGCTTTAGAGGCGATTAGAATAGTTATATCTGTTCTTCCTGCATTATTTTTGCTCTGTGGTTTAATTTTGGCGCGTTTTTATCCGATTACTCAGGATTTTCATAATCAAATCCGTTTACAGTTACAAGAAAAGACACGTCAATCCCTTTGATGTTAACCCGCTAACATATTTAAGATTGGTACGGTTAACTGATCAACCAAAAATTTATTCCCATTCCCATTGAGATGGATATGATCCCAATAGAGGGAATCAGGAGAATCAACCTGTTGAAAAAGAGGCAAAAAATCAAGATAGGATACTCCTAAAGAGGATACCAAAGAATCTAAACGCTGACGCGCTTTGATTTCATGTTCTTTACTCCTAGATAAAGATTCTCGCTCTAAGGGAGTAAGAGCTATAATTAGTTGAGCCTTGTTTTCTTGGCTAAATTGGTGTATTTGTTCGATAGCGGTTAAATTAAAGCCAACGCGATCGCCCGGTTCTTGATTAGCCAGTTCCATCTCTGGTAGAGTAGCCTGAGGGAGAAAGTTAGCCAGTAATTCCCCAAGAGCTAACAGCGGTCTTTGATTAGGATAGTGTTTAGTTTTACCCACCGGGAAAGAATTAGGAGCGATCGCAAAAAAATCATCGGTATTGAGTAAGAGAATAACTATCTGTGACTCAAAAGTGCCATATTTTTGCAGATAAGCTAACTGATTACGGGGTCCCCAAGAATTAGCAGAAGCGTTAAGGACCTCAACCTCAATACCTAACTCCTGTTCCAGTTTAACCTCTAACAGCGCCGAGATAGTCTGATCTTGATTAGTCCACCAACCACCATTAGCGATCGAATCTCCTAAAAGTAAAATACGCAACTCAGGTAAAGATTGAGTAAGATTTTCGTTTCTTTGAGAATACTGATTAATAACAATTAAATTACCACGACGGTGCACACGTTGATTAGGAGCGAGTAAATAACCAATTTCCTCATCAGGTATATATAGTAAAGGGTTTCCTAAACCCAGAAACCAACGCAATCCCACTTCTAATCCCACAATTAGCAGTAAAAAGAGCCAGAGTAACTTCATCGAGCGCACCTCAGATAAGTAGTAATCCTAGGCTAAAATAGAAAACAATAATCATACCGTTTTGAGGGTACAATCGAAAGCAACTGTCGATGAAAATCCTAACATCAGTTTTAACAGAGTTATTAGAAACTCGAACCGACTTACACCCCCAGATGTACTTTAAATCTTCCCTAATCGCACTTTCCCACGCGATGGAAGACCAAATCTTAGCAAATACTCGAGTTAGTTACCCTCCTCTGATTATCGCTAGTTTTCAACGAGAACGCTTTTATAAACAGGAAGCTCATCGATATAGGCGTTTAGCACAAATTAGCGATCAAGTTTATATTTTAGCCGCACCGGAAACGAGTTTTAGCAGTAACTCAGATATCTATGAAAAGATTGCTTTTGCTCCTGAGGATAGTTTAGCCCAAGAATGGCATCTGGTAATCATCGCTGAACAATACACCAGTTGTCTAATCTGTCGAGAAAGAAAATTTTCAACCCAACAACTAGACGCTTCAATTATCGATAATAGTAGAAGATTTGAGGGAATCTGGACCTTTGACCGCAGGGTAACCCAAACCGCAGCCAAAATTATCTTTAAACGGATTTTAGCCTATAGACCAGAATTGGCAGCAAAAATTAAACAAGCAAAAGCAAGATATCTTCAGATTACTCCCAATCCTCCCCAAGTTAATCCAGAAACCACCCAGATAGATCCTTTTGTCCAACGTTTGGTGACCTATCTACAAGCAAGTCAATATAAATTACTCAAAGCTAATCGCTTCCTCGCCGCTAAAGAGAAAAAAGAACGACTACTCAACTCGATTATCGAGGCTATTAGGCGATCGCTCGATCCCGAAGAAATACTACAGGTTGCAGTACAAAAGCTAGGGGAAGGACTCGGTGTCTGTCGCTGTGTGGTCTATCGTTGTAAAGAAAACGACACCTCAACCCAAATCTATCACGAGTTTAAAAGCAAGGGTATTAGTTCTATTAAAGGCCAAATTTGGCCCTTAAGCAATAATCCTCTCTTCCAAGAAGTAAAAACTTTAAGAGATATTCTCACTATTGAAGATACCACCACAGATCCTCGTATTCAAAATGCTCAAGAAAATACCCTCCAAAACCTAGTTACAAATTGCTCGATTTTTTCCTGGTTAATGATTCCCCTGATCTATCAAGATCGATTACTCGGGATGATGGAATTACATCACTGTCAAGAAACACCAGCTAATTGGAAACCAGAGGATCTCGCTTTAGTCAATGCGATCGCCACCCAAATCGCGGTAGCCTTAATTCAAGCGGAAGCTTACGCTAATCTAGAAGATCTCAACCAACAGCTAGAAGCTTTAGACCGTACCCGTTCCAACCTGGTGGCGATTACTGGACACGAATTACGCACCCCCCTATCCACAATTCAAGTCTGTCTGGAAAGTTTAGCTACTGAACCCGATATGTCTCCAGAATTGCGTCAGGTAATGCTTAACACTGCTTTGCAAGATGCTGAAAGAATGCGTAAACTCGTCCAAGATTTTCTAACCCTCTCCCAATTAGAAAGCGGTAGGGTGGAATGGAATCCCGAACCTTTATCACTAGCTGAATGTGTGGAATTATCCCTCAGTCATTTGCGCGCGCGTTTACATACTCAAGAGTTGCCACAGGTTACTAATTTAGTTACCGATGATTTACCCTTAGTCCAAGTGGATGGCGAATGGTTAGTCGAGGTTTTAGCTAAACTCCTAGACAACGCTTGTAAATTCACTGGTAGGGAAGGTGAAGTAACGATTTCTGTCAGTCGCTATAATCCCCAAACCCTAGAAGTCACCGTCTCCGACACCGGTAGAGGAATCGAACCCAATCGTTTAGATAAGGTTTTTGACCGCTTTTACCAGGAAGAAGGTGCACTCAGACGCAGTGTCGGAGGAACTGGTTTAGGTTTAGCTATCTGTCGTCAAATCGTTGCTACTTGGGGGGGGAAAATTTGGGCTGAATCTTCAGGCAAAAATCAGGGTAGTCGATTCCATTTTACCATCCCTATTTCTGACGTTAATTTAGATAATAATAACTCAGGGAAAAAGGGGAAAAGTAGTAAAAAACAAAAAACTCGCCAAGATTAAGCTTGCTTTTGACATAATAATAAGCCAAACCATTTTTTAATATCTGTAAAACTAGATAAAACTTTTAGCTGGTTTTCTCCTAGATATTCGCTTATTTCTTTCAGGTTAAACTTACGAGAAATTTCGGTTAAAATAGTTTCACCCCGACTAAATTTTATCTCTAAATCAAGGGCGTCTAGTCTAACATTTTGGTCGGTTTTAGCTACTAAGTGCATCTCTAGTTGAGACTTTCTCTCATCATAAAAAGCTCTGTGTTCAAACAAATCTAAATCAAAGTTTCCCCCAAAACGTTCATTTAAATGGGCTAACATATTCAGATTAAAAGCTGCGGTTACTCCTTGACTATCGTTATAAGCTGCGTTGATAATTTCAGGAGATTTTTGTAAATCAATACCCAAAAGAAAATAATCTCCTTCCCTTAATGCTGTTTTGATTTCCCTAAAAAAAAGAGCGCATTCTTCCTGATTAAAATTACCTAAAGTACTTCCTAAAAAACAAATTAAACGTTTAGGAAACTCACTAAATTCTAACTTGGCTAAAGCTAATTCATAAGTGCTTACTAAGCCATGTATCCTTAGAGTTGGATATTCCTGTAAAAGTTTAGGAATAGTTTCTTCTAAAATCGTTTTACTAACATCAATAGGTACATAAAATAAGGGATAATCTAAAGACTGATAAGCGTCTAATAAAATTCTGGTTTTGGTGGAACTTCCACTCCCTAATTCTACTAATTCACA
>CALGKL010000313.1 GCA_937930495.1 uncultured Gloeocapsa sp. | reverse complement strand
GGCCTGGACAGGGGGTATATTAACGTTAAATAAAGTTGGTTCAGCTAAAGGTTTATCGATTAATTCTCGTAATAATTGTAAAGCAAAATTTGCACCTACCTGGAACTCTTTAGAAGTAAAACTAGCCAAACTCAAAGCGATACTAGTAATCCCCTCCATAATTCCTTCCATAGCAGCAGCAACCGTACCAGAATAGAGGACATCGTTACCCAAATTTGAACCATGATTGATCCCGGAGAGGACAAAATCAGGTTTAGTGGTGAGAATGGCGTTAAGAGCGAGTTTAACACAATCAACAGGGGTTCCCGAACAAGCCCAAGCGGTAATCCGAGAGTCAAAGACGGTATTGACCACTTCAGCGCGAATAGGTTGATGTACGGTTAAACCATGACCGGTAGCGGAACGTTCTCGATCAGGACAGACCACAGTAACATCATAGCCAGCCTCAGCGCAGGTATTAGCTAAAGTGCGCAAACCCAAGGCAAAAATACCATCATCGTTGCTAATCAGTAATTTTAGAGGTTTAGACATCAGAAATAAGTTAAGATACTTGAGCAGGAAAAGCTAATAATCAATTATAGGCTATGACTACAACCCTCCAAGAGATTGAACAACAACTTAAAACTTTGCAACAGGAAGCTACCAAGGCGATCGCCGCTACGAACAGCACAGATGAGCTAGAGAAGTTACGAGTTAACTATCTAGGGAAAAAAGGGGAACTCTCGGTGATTTTGCGTTCCATGGGTAAACTCTCTGTGGAAGATCGTCCCGTGATTGGTAATGTTGCCAACGAAGTCAAACAAGACATTCAAACCCAACTAGAAGAGCAAAAAGACAGGCTCCAACAACAACAACTCATAGCTCAACTAGCTGCTGAAACTTTAGATGTTACTATGCCAGGGATTAGTCGTCCTGTGGGGAATATCCACCCCCTTAACGGGATGATTGACCGAATTTTAGATATTTTTGTGGGTTTAGGCTATACTATCGCCGCCGGACCCCACGTAGAGAGTGATTATTATAATTTTGAAGCCTTAAATACTCCGCCTGACCACCCGGCGCGAGATATGCAGGATACTTTTTACCTTCCCCAAGAGAAACTCCTCCGTACACATACATCTTCTGTACAGATACGTTACATGGAGCAGCACGAACCCCCGCTCCGAATTGTTGCTCCAGGGAGAGTATATAGAAGAGACACGGTAGATGCTACCCACTCAGCGGTTTTCCACCAGGTAGAGATTTTAGCGGTAGATAGGGGTTTAACCTTCGCCCAACTCAAAGGAACGATTCAAGAATTCAGCCGTCAGATCTTTGGGGAAGACTTACCTTTGCGTTTTCGCGCTAGTTATTTTCCCTTTACCGAACCTTCTGCTGAAGTTGATGTACAATGGCAGGGGAAGTGGTTAGAGGTCATGGGTTGTGGAATGGTAGATCCCAATGTTCTCACTGCTGTAGGGTATGACCCTGAGATTTATACCGGTTTTGCTGCGGGTTTGGGTGTAGAAAGATTTGCCATGGTCTTACACCAAATCGATGATATTCGTCGTTTATACAATAGCGATTTACGGTTTTTACGACAATTTTCGACTACTATTTAAGTTAAATTAAAGATAGTTTCTTGCCGAAAATTAAGACTATGGAAAAACGAAAATTACTGGATATTCTATCTCATGCTTCTATTTTCTTAAGTTCAACAGTAGTTTCTATAGCTATACCTTTGGCCATTTACTTTGTTTCTGATGATGAGATAGTTAAAGGAAACGCCAAGGAAGCGTTGAACTTCCATTTTAATGTCTGGTTGTATGGGATTATTATCGGAGTTTTAGCCTTTTTTACCTTTGGATTATTAGGGTTTATTTTAGGACCAATTCTGTTACTATTTAGTTTGATTATGCCCATTTTAGCCCTAATCCAAATTTGGGGTGACCCTAATACTATTTTCCGTTATCCTTTTATTTGGCGTTTACTTTAGTTAAATTATTCTACAGTATGACCCGTAGAGGTGATAATCTCTTTGACTGTAGCTTCAGAGGCTTGAGTCTCCACTGAAACTGTTTTAGTATCAAGATCTATGGTTACTTGAGCCTCTGGTAGGTTTTTTTGTAATTGTTTGGTGATTGTCTCAACGCAACCCTCACAAACGATGGTAGGTACTTTAAGACTGATAGTCATGGGCATTACTTCCTAAAATAATCTTGATGATAACATTTTTAAGTCAAACCAGACTCAAATTATGAGTACCAAAATACCCGAATCTCCCCACATCTTAGTAACAACTAATCTGAAATCATTTTCTCTCTCTTATCGCTTAACCCAATTACTCAATCAGTTACAACCCTCACCAGAAATAATCTTTTTTAGTTCAGCTTTTTTGATTGGGGGTGTTTCGGGTTTAGGATTAGTAATTTTTTACGCTTTAATTAAAATCTTTGAGAATCTCGGTTTTAACGTGATCCTAAGTCAGTTATCTGTTTTAGGTTATTGGACTTTGGCGGTGATTCCGATTTTAGGCGGCGCGAGCGTTGGGTTACTCTATTGGCTATATCCTAATTTTAATAACTATAACTGTCTCAAGGATAATTTAACTCAAGTCTCACCCCTGTTAATTTTAACTAAATGTTTAGGTGCGGCTATTTCTTTAGGTACAGGTGCTTCTCTAGGTCCTGAGGGTCCTTCGGTGGAAATTGGTGGTAATGTGGGTTTATTATTGGCTCGATTATTACACGTTTCCCAAAAACGCGCACAATTACTGATGAG
>CALGKL010000312.1 GCA_937930495.1 uncultured Gloeocapsa sp. | reverse complement strand
GTGGTTATTGGCAAACCTCGGAAACCAATTTAGATCGTCTCCGGGAACTATATCAAGAGGTAGAAGATCGTATTGAAGGTGTAGAAGCTTAAGTTATCTTGGAGTAGGCTTTTTCGCCTACTTTTTTTAACTAGAGCTGATTTGTTGGCTAAGATGAATTAATTCGGGTATGATTAACTTTTCCATAGCCAGTTGGACAGCATCGGGAGAACCAGGAAGACAAAAAATGAGTTTGTCTTGATAGACTCCTGCTAGAGAGCGAGAGGCGATCGCCCTAGAACCAATAGTTTGATAACTCAACATCCGAAAGATTTCCCCAAATCCAGGAAGGGTTCTCTCTAATAATCCTTCGATCACTTCTACAGTGCGATCCCTTTTACTAATACCTGTCCCACCATTAAAAATAATCACATCCACTTTCTGCCAAGTTTTTAACTGAAGGATGATTTCTTCTGGTTCATCGGGTATAATTTGATAACCCACCGTCACATGTCCCCCATCCCGCAATAAGGACTTAATTAAGCTCCCACTGCGATCGTCTGCAAAGGTCCTGGTATCACTTACGGTTATTACCAGGCATTTTAAAGCTGTTTTGTTGTCCGAGTCTGGATGAGGCTGCATATCGGTCTAAAATTTTTAACAAATCTTTATTTATTTTTACATATAATTGAGGTCAGTAAACTATGAGTAAACGGGATAATTTTGCAGGAGGGTTCATCCTGGGAACGGTAGTAGGGAGTTTGGTTGGAACGGTAGTTGGGATTGTGATTGGGGTTCGTTCTAGTGAAATTGCCAATGAAACCCACACATCCTCCCTAGAGGATGAGCAAGACTCTAAACCCCTTCCCGAGCAAGAAATGAGCGAAAATCTCGAAGCGAGAATCTCCCAATTAAGTGCCGCGATTGAAGAAGTGCGCCAGAAACTCAACCTCAAGGACCAAAACAACCTCTAAACAGGTCCTAGTTAAGGGCGCAGCTGCGCCCGAAGCACACAACTAGGACAAGAAATTAGCCAGGTTAATTTTCTCGTAAGCTTGCTCTGTAGTAGGTGTAGCAATTTCGTAAAATTCCTTGCTTAAGTCTCGAGCTTGTTGATAACTATCGATATCTCCTTGTTCAAAATAGAGTTTCGCTGCTCGTCG
Organism: uncultured Gloeocapsa sp.; assembly: GCA_937930495.1. Taxonomy (GTDB): domain Bacteria; phylum Cyanobacteriota; class Cyanobacteriia; order Cyanobacteriales; family Gloeocapsaceae; genus Gloeocapsa. Next base: position 3,085 of record CALGKL010000312.1, on the reverse strand, counting down.
TAAATCATCTACCGCTTGTCTTCTATTACCTAATTCAGCACTGAGGATACCACGTTGATGATGAGCACTGGCGTGAGTTGCATCGAGTTCTATAGCTTTGTTGTAATCTGCTATGGCTCCGTGTTTATCCCCTAGGTGTTGGTGACTCAAACCGCGACGATAGTAAAAATCAGCACAATTAGGATTATTGCTAATTCCTTGAGATAGGTTTTCAATCTGTTGTAACTCTGCTACTATCTTAGCGATTTGGTTATGCTCCTGCTGTAAATTTTCTAATACCTCTCGTAGGTTTTGCTCCTTGAGGTTTAAATCTGTCTGCAGTTGTTCCCGGTTATCTTCAGCAAGACGCTCAAGTTCACCTAATTGGTAGCTGGTCTTGTTGCTCAATTCGTTTAAACTTCCTTGGAGGGTTTCTCGATGAGAATGGATCTCCTGTTGGAGAGTAGCCACACCTTGGTTGTGACTAGTTAACATTTCTTGGAGGAGACGGTTGCGATTCCAGAGATTAAGGATGACCGAAAGAGAGAGGGGAATGGTAGCATAAGCGACAGATTGTCCCGCTAGGGCAGCGATCGAGCCACCGAGGGAGACGGCTGCACTACCAATCTCAGCCAAATCGAGCCAATGTTTTTGTTCTGACATAATCTTCAATCTTCCTAACTGAGTAAGGTATGGTCAAGTTGTAAAATGGGAATCATCAATTTAGCTTCTTCAGGGGTAAGATAAGCTTTGGTATTGTTTTCTAAAAGTTTATAAATAGCATCATCGTGGCGATCGTATTGATAAGCCTGTACGATAGTGCGATACCAAATCAACATATTATCCCGGAGATAATCCATCTCATTGAGTAACATCGCTCCCGCTGAACAACGTAGGATATCAATCATGTCACGGCGACAGATTCCTGTTATATCTCGACCATTGAGTTTAAACAATTCGGGGTTAATTTCTTGTTTTTGTTTTTCCACTTTCTCGATAATTTTGGGTTCAGCATCACGGATTTTCTCGTAAGTAGTAATCCGTTTTTCTACCGAGTTTATATAGTCTTCGATAAACTGTAATTCATTATCTGTAGCGTAACGCCCATCGGTTTCCACACTCAAACGAGCCAATGATTTATACATGATTAAACCTCTTCGCTTTTGGCTAAATATTCTTCTACTTTTCCTTTAGTTTCTTTGAGTTGAGTAATCATGGAACGAGTAATTAGTTTTCCTGTTTCCACTAAAACCTCACCAGAAATAGGGTGTAAGATATCTTCTTGAGCGCGACGACCGATTAAAGACTCGATATCCTCGATCGCACTCAGATACATCCCGGCGGGAATTTCCACCACGACTCCATCACCGATCACTCTCGCTTGACAAGCGAGACGGGAATTAGTCCGACAGGTAGTAATCACTTCCAGGGTACGTTTCTCTCTTTTATTCAGGGGTGTTAAACTATCTGAACCCTCTTTCACATAGACGTGACAGGTAGAGCACATTCCCCTTGCTCCGCATTCTTGTAGGACATTGAGATCTTTAGCCAAGAGTACGGAGAGTAGATTTTCGTTGGTATTGACGAGAACTTCTTGATTAAGGGGTTCGACTTTAACTATTTTGCCCATGATCTTCTCGGTTTATTTAATTAGCTTGATTGACACAGAGACGTTCCATAATCGTTTGATGATCCTGTCCTTCGGTTAACCAAGCTTGGGCTTTGCGTACCCTCTCTGGTATTCCCAGGACAAAGTAGTTAGATTCTTCCCCCATCGATTCACAAGCGGTTTGGACACAATCTAATTCTTTCCCACTTACTTGAGTAAAAAAGGCGCTCAATAATCCAGCTTCAGCAAAACACATCGGTTTATTACTATCAGCGGGTGCTGCTTGGGCGAAGGGAGAGTAGGTGGTTTTAATGACTAGATATCCCTGTTGGTAATAACTCAGGTCAATATCGATCACTCCCCAACCGTAGGTTTTCCAACATTGCTTGATACATTCGATGAATTCTACCATCTCCATCTCAGCCAGGGGTTTCCCGTAGTATTCTTTAATCTCGGCGGCGAAACGTCGGTAGAAGTTTTTCCCCCACCAGCGACCACAGTTATATAGTACTAGTCCTGAGGCTTGACCTATTTCTTGATCCAAAGCTGTGTACATTGCTTCTAGTAATAGCTTAGGAAAGGCGATTAGTCTTGCTCCGGCGCGATTTTCGATTAACCCAATTTCATAATCTCCCGATACGTAAGCGTCGTAAGCAAAATAATTACCCGGGAGGGGTTTTTGGGTTTGTAAGAGGTTACTAACGTCAATCATGATTTTTGTTTCCCTTATACTACTTTGTCTCGTCAGAGCGTAACATGGTTTGTTCCACCTGGAGGAGAAAGGGTTGGAGTATTTGCCATTGTTTCTCTGGGAAGAGATTTTTTAACTCGGACTTAAGAGCTTGATAGGTTTGTCTATCCAAAGAGAGACGACTGTGGGCTTCAATAACTGGGGTAATCCATTCCAAAATCCGTCGTTGTATGAATTCATGACTATTGAGTAACATCCCCATGGCTAGGTAGCGTAGAATCGTCGCCCATTGTCTAATTGCCTTTGGTAATTGCTCTACCTCTTGAGGGTTGAGTTCTTTTTCTAGTTGGTTAGCCACGTTTTGAAAGATTTCTCTTTCGCGATCGCGCAAGGCTTTATATATCGCTAGTCTTTCTTTGAGAGATTGGACATTCTGACGGAGTTTGTCTATTTCCTGTGACTGTAGATAATGTTCTTCGGCGTCGTAGAGTAGTTCTCTTAGTTCTGTGTACATGGTCAAATCCTTTAAAATAGGTCTGATAGGTCATCGAGATTTAATTCTGAATGCTTGGTCTCTAGTTTTGGTGTTGTTGGTGTAGGCATTTTGGCTACTTGTGGTTTTCCTTCCCAACTGATATAGGTAAAAAATTGTGCTACAGTTTGAGTTGTTAGTATTTCTATGGTTACGGTTGTGGTTGCTGTAATTAACTCTACGGGTTTTCCTTCCCAGTTATGTTGTTGGAAAAATTCGCCTACTATTAAGCACAGGGGTTGGGATTGGGGAACTATTTCTGGTTGTTTTTCAA
>CALGKL010000311.1 GCA_937930495.1 uncultured Gloeocapsa sp. | reverse complement strand
CCTGTGTTTTGGTCAAGCTCATATTTTGTTTCTTCTACTGGTGGTGTTAGTTTAGGCGTTCTCAAAAAATATATACAAAATCAAAGTATAGAATACTAATATAAGGTGTTCGCTTACATCCCCAGGCAAAAGCAGCCGTGGGGACTTCTCGCTCAAGTGTTAAAATTTACTAGAGTTAATATTACGAATTTTCTTGGGGAATATAGGTTGTTTCCCAAGTCAATAGAGGTCTGACTGCACCTGGGAAATCCCGCGCAAACAATCCTCTAGCGGTATGGGGGATTCCTTCGGTTTCATGAACGTTAAAAGAGATTGCCCTTTCTAGGGTAAGATATTCTTCAAAGGGATCGGGTGTGACCATGACAATGGTGACGTGCATTAATCCTATATTGAGTAGATTAGCTGGAATCCAGGCGATCGCCTGATATCTTCCTGGTTGAGGTGGTTGATACATATACTCAGGATCAGTATAGGCGATCGCAAAGGCAAATTGATTTTTTGCTGTTTTAAAATGTAGGGTTGGTTGAATATTTTTATTATTGCTATATATGTCATAAACTAACTCAATACCGGTCTTTTCGTAAACTGGTACTGTGGTCACCGTTTCGTGGTTACTATTAATTACTCTAACGGAAATCAGGCGAAAATCGGGTTCAGCTGTGGAATGTACTGAATTAGACGACCATTGGGAGGTTACACCCATAACCTTTTCGATGTATTGAGAAATCACCGTTTCTGTGGTGTCATCAGCGACGATTTGACCTTGGTCCAACCAAATACAGCGATCGCAAAATCGGGCTACTGCATCCATACTATGGGATACAAAAATAACCGTTCTCCCGGCGGAGGTTAAACCTTCTACTCGTTGTAAACACTTTTGTTGGAAGGAAACATCCCCTACAGCGAGGACTTCATCTAATAATAATATATCGGGATCGAGGTGAGCTGCTACTGCAAAAGCTAAACGCATTCGCATTCCACTAGAATAGTGTTTAACAGGAGTATCTAAGAACCTACCTATTTCCGAAAATTCAACAATATCATCAAAGATAGCATCTATTTCTTGACGTTGTAAACCATGTAGAGAGGCGTTAAGATAGATATTATCTCTTCCCGACAAATTATCATTAAAACCCGTACCTACTTCTAATAAGGAAGCTATTCTTCCGCGAATAATTGCTCTTCCTTCTGTGGGATAAACTAGGCGAGATAAGATTTTTAATAAAGTCGATTTCCCCGCTCCATTTTTGCCAATAATTCCTACTTTTTCTCCTTGTTTAATCTCAAAGTTAACGTTTTTTAAAGCCCAAATAATCTTGGATTCATCTTTTTTTATTCCTTTTATTTTTTGTTTAAAATTCCGAATTATTCGCTCAGTAACTTGATAATTTTCTGAACCTAAATAATATTTTTTGGAGAGTTCAATAACTGAGATAACTGGTTGTTCGAATAAGGTCATAGCTTATCTGCTATAAAGGCTTCTACTTTATGATAAATTAATAAACCAAGAGCTAAAAATAAAATTGTTGCCAAAACTGAATATAACCATTGCCAAAAAGGAAAAGGAAAATCAGCGAATAGAGTAGAACGAAAAGCGAGTAAAATTCCCGCCATAGGGTTAAGAAAATAAATCGGTCTTCCCGCTTCGGGAATCAAACCTGGAGCAAAAATCACAGGGGAAACGTACAAACCTAAATATAAAATTTGATTTAAAAGTCGATCAAAATCCTTACTATCTAAAGAAAGAGAACCAAAAATCAAACCAACAGCTAAAACCAAAAACATACACTGTAAAATGACTACAGGTAGAGCAATCAAACGCCAATTAGGATAAACACCTTGCCAAAACATCATCAGTACTAGAGGAAGTATAGCTATGGAAAAACCATATAAACTAGCTAAACCTGGGACAATCATGGTAATGATGCGAGGAAAATAAACCTTGGTAATTAAACTAGCATTTTTTTCTAAAGATCTCGCCGTCAGAGTCGTTGCTTCTACGAAATAAAACCAGAGGATTAACCCACTATAGACATAGACAGAATAGGGAATAGGGACGTGTAAATTAGCACCAGAAAAGGTTTTAAATAGAGCAAAAATAGACATCATAAGTAATGGTCTAACTGTAGCCCAAAAAATTCCTAGATACATTTGATTAAATTGTACCTTGATATCTCGGCGCACCAAATTCCAGATCAAATGACGATACTGATAAATCTCTGAGAAATTGAACCGTAGTGAGTTAGTAGGGGGTCTAATAACGGTTACCTGTTCATGAAAACTGTTTTTAGTTTGAGAATGATTAGGCAAAAAATCCAAGACTATACCCCTAGTAAAAGACATTATTCTAAGTCATTATGCCATGATCTGGACAATCTTGCTTAGAGTGCTTTGGCTAGGGGCTAGGGAATAACTTTTGGCCGCGGAACTTTTTAATACTTCCTTTCTTGGGGAGGAAAACGATTAATCACTACGGGTAAATAAGCGATATCGATACCAGTTGGGGAATAGTAAGCGAGGGTATGTTGTAAGAAGTTTTGATCATCTCGTTGAGGATAATCTTCCCGAGAATGAGCACCACGACTTTCCTGACGTTGTAAAGCGGAGGTGAGAATAACTTCCCCAACTATTAATAGGTTAGCTAATTCTAAGGCTTCGATTAGTTCCGTATTCCAACAAGTACCGCGATCGCCTAATTGTATTTGTTGATAACGTTGTTTGAGTTTATCTAACAGGGTTAAACCCTGTTGCATATTTTCTTGGCTGCGAAAAACCCCACAGTGATTAGTCAAACAATCCTGTAACTCTTGACGTAGTTGGGCAATGGGTACATTTCCCGATTGATTCAAAAGGGTTTGTAATTTAGCTTGAGCTTTATTGAGATAGGTTTGGGGGTTAAAATTAGGTAGTTGACGTTTTTGGACGTAGGCGGCGATCGCCGCTCCTGTGATTTTGCCATAGACGACGCATTCTAACAGGGAATTACTCCCAAGACGATTAGCTCCATGTACAGAGACACAGGCGCATTCGCCAGCGGCGAATAACCCTTCTACCAAACCATCTACACCACTGCGCACTTGTCCACTGGTATTAACTGGTATTCCCCCCATAGAGTAGTGAGCTGTTGGACGTA
>CALGKL010000310.1 GCA_937930495.1 uncultured Gloeocapsa sp. | reverse complement strand
TAACTCCTGGGGCAGTCGCGGTAGTCTTTCCTCTGGTTCGATGCTCTATAAAATGGGCTTTACTACCGATCTCAGCGAGAATGATATTATCTTCGGTGGCGAGAAAAAACTCTATAAAGCGATTGGGGAAGTGGTTCAGCGTTACCAACCGGCGGCGGTTTTTGTCTATTCTACCTGCGTGACCGCTTTGATTGGTGATGATTTGGACGCTGTCTGTACAGCTGCGAGTAAAAAGGTTGGCTTACCGGTTATCCCTGTCAATTCTCCTGGTTTCGTTGGCAGTAAAAATCTCGGCAATCGTCTCTCTGGTGAATCATTGCTAGAATACGTTATCGGGACAGCAGAACCTGAATACACTACCCCCTACGATATTAACCTCATCGGTGAATATAATATCGCTGGTGAACTTTGGAACGTTTTACCTCTATTTGAGAAACTCGGGATCCGAGTACTAGCTAAAATTACTGGGGATGCAACCTATGCAGAGGTCTGCAGGGCACATAGAGCTAAGCTTAACGTGATGATTTGTTCTAAGGCTCTGATTAATCTGGCTACGACTATGCAGGAACGCTACGGTATTCCCTATATCGAAGAGTCCTTCTATGGTGTAGCTGATCTCAATCGTTGTTTACGCAATATCGCCGCTAAACTCGGCGATCCGGCTTTACAAGATAGGGTAGAAAAGTTAATCGCCGAGGAAACTACAGCTCTTGATGTGGCTTTAGCCCCTTACCGTAAACGTTTGCAAGATAAACGCATGGTTCTTTATACAGGTGGGGTGAAAAGTTGGTCGATAATCTCTGCGGCTCAAGATTTGGGGATTAAAGTGGTCGCAACTAGCACTAAAAAAAGCACCGAGGAAGATAAGGCCCGTATTAAACAGCTTTTGGGTGCAGAGGGCGTTATGCTCGAAAAGGGTAACGCTGAAGAAATCCTCAGACTGATTAATCGAACTAAAGCTGATCTGCTTGTCGCTGGTGGACGTAATCAGTATACCGCTCTCAAAGCGCGTATCCCTTTTCTAGATATTAATCAAGAACGTCATCACTCCTACGCGGGTTACAAGGGAATGATTGAAATGGCAAGAGAAATCGATGAGGCTATCTATAGTCCTATTTGGGAACAAGTAAGAAAACCCGCACCTTGGGATTGTTAGGAGAAAGCATTTATTACCCACACCATCCTCTTGGCTATTAAGTTATGACTAATGTTATTACACCGAAAAAATCCTTAGCGGTTAATCCTCTCAAACAAAGTCAACCCCTAGGCGCTGCTTTGGCTTTCCTAGGCTTGAAAGGGATGATGCCTCTATTTCATGGTTCCCAAGGCTGTACGGCTTTTGCTAAAGTGTTTCTGGTACGTCATTTCCGTGAGTCTATCCCTCTGGCTACAACCGCTATGACGGAAGTCTCTACTATCTTAGGCGGTGAGGAAAATATTGAACAAGCTATCTTAGCTTTAGTAGATAGGGCTAAACCTGAGTTAATCGGTTTATTGACTACGGGGTTGACTGAAACCAGAGGTGATGATATGAAGGGTATCCTTAAGTCTTTTCGAGCTAACCACCCCGAATTGCTTGATTTACCAATTATCTTCGCTTCTACCCCTGATTATCAGGGTTCTTTACAAGATGGCTATGCAACCGCTGTAGAGTCCTGCGTTTCGGCTGATTATGGTGTTAATTCTGTTGCTGATTCTCAACAGGTTACTATTTTAGCTGGTTCTTTACTCTCTCCTGGTGATGTGGAGGAAATTAAAGAAATTGTCGCCGCTTTTGGACTTACACCCCTGGTACTTCCTGATTTATCTGGTTCTTTAGACGGACATCTAGAGGATGAATATCAAACCGTAACCTCGGGGGGAACTTCTCTGACACAATTGCAATCTTTACCTAATTCTCTCTTTACTTTGGCCCTCGGGGAAAGTATGCGCCCTGCTGCTACTATTCTCCAAGAACGCTTTCACACCGATTATCAGGTTTTCCCTAGTTTAGCTGGTCTAGAAGCGGTAGATCAATTTCTCTGGAAACTCTCTCAAATCAGTGGTGTACCAGTTCCCCCTAAATACCTCCGTCAGCGTCGTCAATTACAAGACGCTATGCTGGATACTCATTTCTATTTTGGAGGCAAAAGAATAGCGATCGCCCTGGAACCTGATTTACTCTACCAAACTAGTTGGTTACTTCAGTCTATGGGGACAGAGATTATCGCGGCTGTGACTACCACTAAATCAGCTATTTTAGAGGATTTACCCCTGGAAACGGTAATTATCGGTGATTTAGAGGATCTGGAAAATCTCTTAGGAGATAATCCTGTCGATTTACTGATCACTAATTCTCAGGGAAAAACTCTCGCTCAAAAACGCCAATGTCCCCTGTATCGTCTTGGTTATCCTATTTTCGATCGCCTCGGTAACAATCAACGTTGTTTAGTAGGTTATCGCGGTACGATGCAATTTTTATTTGATGTTGGTAATGTCTTTCTCGAGTCAGAAATCAATCATTAAGGACTTTTGAGTTACTCCCAATTAAGAATTCTTATTTCACTCTACATTCTCAGAGCCGCTCATGAACTCAACTATAGCCTATCTTGGGTGCGAGCCTTACGCCCCTAGTATCCCCTCTACTAAACATCCTTTTTTAGAGGAGTTAATCCAACAATTTCGTTTACAAGATCAACAAGGAATCTATCAACATTGGTCAAATGAAGAACTATTACAATCTCTGGTTTTTGGTCTTAATGACTCTGACCCCTCATTAACTCAACTTGGGATCCTCGCTTTCTATCAAGCTATCTGCAAAGAAGTGGAAAAAGAAACGGGAAAACTCTTAGAAACCTTTATCAATTATACACATAAAGGATTTGGGTCAGTAGTTATTTGTTGTGGCTATCTTTTAGTCATGACAGAAAGTTTTCCTCAACAAAACCCTATTGCTTTTCATTCTCTAGACAGTTTGATTCTCAAAGCCGAAGAGGTCATCTGTTATGCCCTCAGAAGAATCGCGAAGTTTTTTTAAGTCATTCCGAGGAGGAATTATGAAAGTTGCTTTTACTACCAGCGATAATGTCCATATCAACGCCCATTTTGGTTGGGCTAAACAAATTGCCCTCTATGAGGTCTCCCCAGATGGTTTTAATTTGGTTAAGACTCTGGAATTTACCGGAGATTTCAAAGAAGATGGTAACGAAGATAAATTAGTCCCGAAAATAGAGGCTTTAGCTGATTGTTCTCTTGTCTATGTTTCGGCAATTGGGGGAAGTGCAGCAGCGCGATTAATTCGTAAGAAAATTACCCCCATTCGCGCCAAAACTGAGGAAGAGACTATCGATAATGTTCTCAATGAACTAGTTAAGGTACTCAAGGGAAATCCTCCCCCTTGGTTACGCAAAATTATGCAAAAAGAAACAACATCACAAGATTTTACCGAGGAAGAATAACCTAAATAGACAATCAGGAGAAATATGACAGCTAGACAAATAGACGTTGAAACGGTTAATCAGTTGGTTAAGGAAAATGCCTTTTTACAGGAGTTAACCCGTCAGATTCGCGCTCAAGATCATTATGGTACTTTTCGTAGTTGGGAAGATCGCTTAGTAATTGCTCCTTTTGTGGTTACTAAACAAAAGAAAAAAGAAATCTCTGTGGAGGGAGATGTTGATCCGGTAACCAAATTGCGCGTTTTAAGTTTCTATCGGGCGATCGCCGCGTTAATAGAAAAAGAAACGGGTAAACTCTGTCAAGTGGTTATAGATTTAAGTCATGAGGGTTTCGGTTGGGCTTTAATCTGGGCCGGTCGTCTTATCGTAGTCAACCGTACCTTAAGAGACGTTCAACGTTTCGGTTTTGATTCCTTAGAAAAACTCGCCGAGGAAGGAGAAAAACTTGTCCAATCCGGTGTTGAGTTTATTCAACGTTTCCCTGAAGTAGCAGATATCTAATTATGACTAGAGAAACCATTGCCGAACTCAAAGACAAAATCAGACGTCTCAATTCTAAAGCGGGTCAGCTGAAAATGGACTTGCACGACCTGGCCGAAGGATTACCAACAGATTACGAGCTTCTGCCGAGCGCCGCTGCGCAAACTTACGAAATCTATCAACAACTCCATCAACTCAAACAACAACTCCAAGAATGGGATTCGAAACTAAATGAATGAAAAAACCCTCAAAGCTTTTCAACAACTAGTTGATACCGAAGATTATTTACAGTTTTTTGAGATTCCCTATGACCAAAAATTTGTTAACGTCAATCGGTTACATATCTTGAAAAAGTTCTCCCAATTGATTACAGAAATAGATGAGGTTTTCCCTGACATTTCTGAAGAGGAAAAACTAGCTAAATACAAGGAAGCTTTTACCGAAGCCTATGAATTGTTTCAAACCGCTAGCCCTCTAGAAACTAAATTGTTTAAAGTTTTCCAAGAAAAACCGAAAAACGTAGTTTTCTGGGAAACTCTAACCAATAATTCAGGAGTGGAACAAAAGTGATTGAACTAACACCGACAGAACGAGAACGCTATCGACGTCAGATGATGTTACCAGGTTTTGGGGAAATAGCCCAACAAAAACTTAAATCGACAACGGTATTAGTTACGGGAGTCGGTGGTTTAGGTGGAACAGTTGCTCTCTATCTAGCCGTAGCTGGTATCGGTAAATTAATTTTAGTGCGAGGTGGAGAGTTACAACTAGATGATCTTAACCGTCAAATCTTGATGACCCATGATTGGGTTGGGAAAACTAGGGTTGTCAAAGCCAAAGAAACTCTCTTAAAAATTAACCCCGATGTGGCGATCGACGCTATTCCAGAATATGTTACCGCTGAAAATATTTACGATTTGGTTAAACAAGCTGATCTCTCTGTTGACTGCGCTTTTGACTTCACAGAACGTAATTTACTCAATGACGCCTGTGTACGTGCGCAACAACCGATGATTGAAGCTGCTATGTGCGATTTTGATGCCTATCTGACTACCATCATTCCCGGGTCGACTCCCTGTTTGTCTTGTCTTTTCCCAGAAAAACCTGACTGGGATCGTTGGGGTTTTGGTGTTATTGGTGCAGTTTCGGGTACTTTAGCTTGTTTGGCGGCCTTGGAAGTAATCAAAGTAGTGACAGGATTGGGTGAGCCTCTGTTTGGACAATTGCTGACGATGAATCTGGCTAATGCTACTTTTGCTAAACGTCGTTCTTATCGCGATCCTCACTGTCTTGTCTGTGGTGAATCCTCTAAGCAAATTCACCCTTTTTCTTCTCATTTAACTCAGGAGTTATCACAATGACGATTACACTAACGGAAAAAGCAGCTTTTCGTCTGCGGACTTTCCTCAGAAGTACAGCCTCAGAATCTACCAGTGGTATCCGTGTAGGTCTTAAAAACGGTGGTTGTAGTGGTTATGAATATACCCTTGATCTCGTTAGTCAAGCTAATCCCAGTGATTTGGTTTTTGAGCAAGATCGTATTTATATTTATGTCAATCCAACTGACGCCCCTTTACTCAATGGCGTAGTTATCGATTTTGCCGAAAGTCTAACACAAAGTGGCTTTATTTTTACTAATCCCAATGCTACTGACACCTGTGGTTGTGGTAAGTCTTTCGCCGCGGGAGACTGTACCCCAACTGCTACTTCTTGTCACTAATTAGTTCAGGAGAACACTATGACTACCACTTACAAAGTTCGCTTAATCAAAGGTCGCAAAAAACAACCTCCCGAGTTCGATCTAACTTTAGATGTTCCCGAAGATACTTATATTCTAGATGCTGCTGAAGACGCAGGTATAGATTTGCCTTTTTCCTGTCGCGCTGGAGCTTGTTCTAGTTGTGTGGGTCGGCTCGAAGCTGGTGAAGTTGATCAAGATGACCAAAGCTTTTTAGATGATGACCAAATAGCGCAAAACTATGTTTTGCTTTGTGTTGCTTATCCTCGTTCTGATTGTACGATTAGAACTCATCAAGAAGCTTATCTTGTTTAATTTTACTCTGGGTTTGGTTGTGACCAAAATTGTGGGCAATATCGCCCCTTTCTCCCCACAAATTAAACTCGATTTCTGCTTTGATTATGGAAACAATCACTGACAAATTAGCCCAAGAGTATATCGACATTGTTAGTAGGTACTATCCTACTTTAAAACAATTACTGGATTCTTGTTACGTCAAAGTCGTTGACTGCTATCTTGAAAGACTAGGTAAACGCTGTTATTATCTCGTTGTTTATTGTCCTAGTAAACAGGTTAAAAAGGTTTATCAATATTATCAAGAACTAAAAGACGTAGCGGAAAATATGGGATTAATTCAAGTTGTTATCTTAGATGTGGTCAGAATTATTCGTGATCCTCTCTCAACTTTAAAGGAGACAAATCCCCATCTCTGGTTAGAAATCTACTGGGTTGCTACGAAAAATTATTTCCGATACAGGGATATTTAATCCCGAGGAATTATTGACATAAATTAACCCCGAAAATCATGTTTTTTCACAAGTTTACAGTTAGTTTTTCTCCCCTCAATTTACTCCAAGAAAAAGAACAGGGAATTATTACCAGTTTTACTGGTGAAGCGCTCGAGCGGTTAGAATCCTTAGGAATTAAACCGGGATTGAGGGTTACTCTAGAACAAAAATTCCCCGATTTGATTATTAATTTAGAGAATAATTGGCTTAAAATTGACGAAAAAATCGCCAAGTTAATTCGGGTCAAAGTGATTAACTAAAGGGACTTAAGAGCACTATCTCTAATTCCCTAACCAATCCAATCTATTTATTTCAGGAGTACACGTTTTATGCCTACTTTAACTAATTTAACCTTTGGCGGAATTACCTGGGAACCCCGCTTTGCTCAATCTATCGATCTAGAGAAATGTATTGGTTGTGGTCGCTGTTTTAAAGTCTGTGGTCAAAATGTTCTCAGTTTGCGCGCTTTAAATGAAGATGGAGAATTTGTTGAGGATGAGGATGATGATGAAATTGAACGCAAGGTCATGACTATTGCTAATCCTCAATATTGTATCGGTTGTCAAGCTTGTTCCCGCATTTGCCCTAACAATTGCTATACTCATGAACCTTTAACGGTGTAGCTATTAGACAGCAATAGTGATTGATCCCCAGAATTGAATTATGGTACAACTGAGGTATCCTAGTTCCTGGGGAATTTGGCTATTTGGTGAGTTTTTGAGTTGTCATTGGGAAAGATTCTCTCCAAAAAACCTCAGGCTTGTCCCGTGTCAGGTTAAATAGGGCTACAATTAAAAGAAAAAGGCTAGCTAAGATAAATTGATGATTCCAACCGTAATTGAAACTTCAGGTCGTGGTGAACGCGCTTTTGATATCTATTCTCGACTCTTGCGGGAGAGAATAATCTTTCTAGGCGAAGAGGTAACCGACGACTTAGCTAATAGAATTGTCGCTCAGTTACTCTTTTTAGAAGCAGAAGATCCGGAAAAAGATATTTATCTCTATATCAACTCTCCAGGAGGATCTGTCTCTGCGGGTTTAGGTATCTTCGACACGATGAATCAAATTAAACCCGATGTCTCTACCATCTGTATTGGGTTAGCCGCTAGTATGGGTGCTTTTCTCCTCAGTGGTGGAGCGCGAGGAAAACGGCTCAGTCTCCCTAACTCTCGGATTATGATTCACCAACCTTTAGGCGGAGCCCAAGGACAAGCGGCTGATATCGCTATTCAAGCTAAAGAAATTCTCTATATCAAGAAAAAACTTAACTTGTATCTCGCTCACCATACGAACAAACCCTTAGAAACTATAGAACAGGATACAGAGAGAGATTATTTTATGTCTCCCGAACAGGCTAAAGAATATGGTTTGATTGATCAGGTGATTAACCGTAGTCCTTCAGCGAGTAAACCGGCTGTAGTTGCTAATTAATTAGTCGGGCGTCCTTGAGCGCCCTTGGCATGGTAATATGGTTATGCTTAAGTTAAGGTTTAATTGATTGATAATGTCAGAAAGTTTAGGCGCAGATGCAGTAGATCAGGCGATCGCCTCTGGTTTCGATTTTGATGGTTCACCCATTCCTGAGAAAAAACTGAAGTTATATCAACGGATAATGGCTTTAGAAGCAGGGAGACAGCGTAGCGGAGTTAGTAACACTATGCGTTCTCGAATCGTGCGGATTGGGGCTAAACATCTTCCTCAAGCTGAGTTGAATCAATTATTGCTCGACGCTGATTTTGCTCCTCTCAAAGACAAGGAAATAGCCTTCTACTATAACTCTTAAGTGGTCGTTTCCGTTGTATAATGGAATGTTTATCGGATTGAACAGGAGCAGTTTTTATGGCACAGATGTATTATAACGAGGATGCCAATCTAGATTTATTGACTGATAAAACCGTAGCTATTATCGGTTATGGTTCTCAAGGTCACGCTCACGCTCTTAATCTTAAAGATAGTGGGATTGATGTTATTGTTGGTTTATACCCTGGGAGTAAATCTATTGCTAAAGCTGAAGCTGCAGGTTTAAGGGTTTATGATGTGGCTGATGCAGCTGCTAAAGCCGATTTAATCATGATTTTACTCCCTGATGAGGTGCAAAAAAGCGTTTATACCCAAGAAATTCTCCCTAATCTCAGGGAGGGGAAAATCTTAGCTTTTGCTCATGGGTTTAATATCCATTTTGGTCAGATTGTTCCTCCTGAATTCGTAGATGTGATCATGGTAGCACCAAAAGGACCAGGACATCTGGTTAGACGTACCTACGAACAAGGAGAGGGTGTACCCTGTTTGTTTGCCGTATATCAAGACGCTTCAGGACAAGCACGCGATCGCGCTATGGCTTATGCTAAAGGGATTGGGGGTACGCGCGCTGGTATTTTAGAAACGACTTTTCGTGAGGAAACCGAAACCGATTTATTCGGGGAACAAGCGGTGTTGTGTGGTGGTTTAACCGCTTTAATCAAAGCCGGATTTGAAACTCTCGTAGAAGCGGGTTATCAACCCGAATTAGCCTATTTTGAATGTCTCCACGAAGTTAAATTAATCGTTGATTTAATCGTCGAGGGAGGATTAGGGAAAATGCGCGATAGTATCTCTAACACAGCTGAATACGGCGATTATACCCGTGGGCCACGCTTAATCAATGACGCTACCCGCGCTGAAATGCGCAAAATTCTCCAAGAGATCCAAGCTGGTCAATTTGCACGGGAATTTGTCCTGGAAAATCAAGCGGGTAAACCAGGTTTTACAGCTATGAGACGTCAAGAAGCAGAGCATCCCATCGAAGTTGTGGGTAAAGATTTGCGTGCTATGTTTAGCTGGCTGAAAAAATAAGAAATTATTAATAGCGTGGTTAAACTAACTTCAACCGCGCTATTTATTTTTTTCTACTTGCATGATAATCTCTTCGTTTTTACGGTAAGGATTTTGTATTTCTTTGTCGGGAAAAACACTGACTAGATAGTTGTTAATAGCCTGACGAGTTGAACTGCTGTATCGACCCAAATTAGGTGGGAGAAACTTATCTCCAAACCCAATATAGGCCACCAGCAAGAGGGGAACTACTTTCCAAAGACTACTTTTGAGCATACAAACACCCCGGTTTACTAAGTATTTTTACTGGTAAAAAGTTGGGTTTTTCAACACTAACCTACCTTTTATTGTAACTTAGTCGCTGATTCAATAGCAACAAAATTATTCATCCTCTAAATCTTCTTTAGTTGCAGTTACACCTCCACTGACGGTAACTAAATCGATTTGTTGACGATAATAATCTACGCTTTTAACCTCAACTTCCACGTATTCTCCTAATTTATAAGCGGTATGATTTTTACGTCCAATTAAACAGCTATGACGTGAACGATATTCGTACCAATCGTCTTTGAGAGAGCTAACGTGTACTAAACCTTCAACCAAGAGGTCTTCTATTTCGACAAAAAAGCCATAGGATTGAACACCGGTAATTAGACCTTTAAAAATCTGTCCGGTACGTTCTTTCATTTTTTCGGCTTTTTTCAATCCTTGTAAATCTTTTTCCGCGTCTTGGGCTATTTTTTCCCGTTCGTTGAGATGATGAATAATGTGGTGTAATTTTTCTTCTAATTCTTTTTGGAAAAAGGGGGGTAAAACACTCCAACTAATTTGACCATGACAACTGTTGCTGTATAAATCAACACCTTTTTTGGCGTTACTACTACGGCGATCGCGTCCTTGGCTAAATAAAGCCTTGATTATTCTTTGATTCCAGAAATCAGCGTAGCGTTGTCCAGGAGAGATAAAGTGGGTGTATTCATCAGAGTAAGCTAAACCAAAATGTTTACCGGGTTTGCTACTGTATTTAACTGGTTTTAAGGTTTGTAACAGTAGATGATTGAGAACTTTACGAGAGGGAGATTTAGCGAAAACTTCTGTGAGATGGCGACAATCTTCCGGGAGAATATCTTCATCGGTACTCAAACTCATATCTAGTCCCAGATTAACCCCTAATTTGAGTAAATCTTCCAATTCATCCCAATCCGGGACAGATTGATGACAAAATATTCCTGGGAGACCTAAAGCAGCTAAATGTTCAGCAAAAAGTTTTCCCGCGAGGATAATCATCTCACTTAATTGCGCGCGGACCGCTAGACTAGAATCAACGATAATTACCCCGCTTCTCCCCTCGTCTTTGTAGGGTGGTTGACTTTGGTTGAGGTTAATTTCAAAACTACCTCTCAAGGAGCGAGAAGCTTTGACTTCCGGGATAATTTTTTCAAAAAGTTGGCAGAGTTTAGCTTTGAGTGCCAACATTTCTGGGGCTATTTCTTCTTCAGTAGCTAAAAGAGACTGTATTTGTTGATAGGTTAGATGTTGATCGACTTTAATAATACTAGGGAAAATACTATATTCTTTTACTTGTCCTGATGTATCTAAAGTAATTACGATCGAAACTGTCAAATGTTCTGTCTCAGGGATTAAGCTATAAAGGTTTTTAACCTCTTGAGGAAATAAGGGTAAAATTTTTTCTCCTAGATAAATAGAAGTACCTCTTTTTTCTGCTTCTTGAATTAGGGGGGAATCGCTCGGGAGATAATGGGCTAGATCTACTACGTGAATACCAAATTCCCAGTCACCTGTAGGGGTAGTTTCTAGGGTAAAGGCGTTTTCGCGCCAGTTGTCGGGAGGGAAAGATTCTGATTCGATAGTTAGAGTAAAAATTGTCCTTAAATCTCGGCGATGCTCAATATCCTCTGGGGTAATAGTTTTGGTTAAGGTTTGGGCTAGATTAATTAGCTTATCAGGGAAGTCTTGGGGAAGGTCGTGTTTACAGCTAACTATATCTGTATCGGCAGCGGCTTCAGCGTCACTACCTAGGATCCGGGTAATTTTAGCTAAAGGGGGATGTTGTCCGATGGGATAGCGTAAAATGTTGACGTGGACTAGATGATCTATGGCCTCAGCCGGATTATTACCATTAGCTACTAACTGTAGTTCAAAAAGGAGGCGATCGTCTAGAGGGATAGCGATCAAGTCTCCGTTGTCTTGTATCACTCTAGCGAGTAGGGAGGGGTTAGCTCTTTCCAGGATTAGGCGTACTTCTCCTTCGGGCGAGCGTTTTCTGGTCCCCTCTTTGGTGACTTTGACCAAAACGCGATCGCCATTCCAAGCGTTACTAAGATTACTTTCTCGTACATAAATATCCTCTGCTTCCTCTTCGTCTTGAATCGCAAAGCAAAACCCTTTACTAGAGCATCTGAGTTTGGCTTCGACCAATTCTTCGGTGTAGATGCGACGATATTTACCTCTTTCTTTGGCGATGATACCTAGTTTTTCCAAAGCATCTAGGGCTATTTGTAATTTTTCTTTATCGATTTCGTCTTGACAATTGAGGTTTTTTTCGAGAATTTTACCAGCAACTAATTTGTCTTCACTAAATTGAGCTAAAAGTGTAGCGATAGAAAATTCCATTCAAAGTCATCCTTGATACTAAGTTTTTTGGTCAAGGTAAAAGAGGAATAATGGAGAAAGTTCTTCTTCTACCCAATGGAGTTAACTAAAATTTTTGGCTTTTCGTAACGGAAAAATTGTAGTTATGCTAACATCATAATTGATTTTAGGCATATTCTTTAGAGATTTTCGCCACACCAAGCGATCGCCTGGGGGAGGATGCGGTGTTCTTGCCTTTGAATACGCCTGTGGAGAGTTTCGGGGGTATCATCAGGTAAGATGGGGACAGCAGCTTGGATAATAATTGGTCCACTATCGACCTCTAGGGTAGCTATATGTACCGTACAACCGGTTATTTTGACACCAGCGGCTAAAGCTTGTTCCACAGCGCG
>CALGKL010000309.1 GCA_937930495.1 uncultured Gloeocapsa sp. | reverse complement strand
TTGCCAATAAAAGAGAAATAAAGCTAACAGATAAAGAGGATAAATACGGATCAATCTTTTCCGCCAAAAATTGCTAACATTTTTCCAATTGACTTGAAAGTTTTTACTAGCAATTAAATAACCAGAAATAAAAACAAAACTAGCTAAAATAATCCGAGTTAGGTTGTGGGTTACGGGATTATAATAGCCACGAAAAGCATGAGTATAGTTAAAAAGATGCCAATAACTAACTATATACAAAACACTGAGACTGCGAATTAAATCAATGCCATAGTTGCGATTAGATTTCATTTTTGGGCTATTACTCAGGGATTATTAGTTAAAATGTTAACAAAAGTTAAGGTAAGGAACAATCATGAGTTTAGTAGAGAGTATCCTCTCAGCCGCAGAATTGAACAATTTACGCAAAGTTGACCAAAAATGGTTAGAAGTCAAACAAGGAAATCTCCCTAAACCTGAAACCGTAAGTACTAGTCAAACTAGTTTAACAGAAATAGAATGGGATCTAGTAATTTTAGGTGGTACATTAGGAATTATTATAGCCGCAGCTTTACAAGCTTTAGGATGGCGTGTTGCTGTAGTCGAAAGGGGTATTCTCCAAGGGAGACAACAGGAATGGAATGTATCTCGCTTGGAATTAGATGTCTTTGAAGAGTTGGGATTATTATCGTCAGCAGAAATAGAGCAGGCGATCGCCACTGAATTTAATCCGGTGAGAATCGCTTTTCACCAAGGTTACGAGATGTGGGTAAAAGATGTGCTGAATATAGGAGTCGATCCGGTTTTTTTGTTAGCAACTCTCAAAGAGAAATTTTTAACCATGGGAGGAACATTATTCGAAAATACCCCTTATCAAAGTGCGATCGTTCATCCTGAAGGTGTAGTAGTAACCGCGGGTAAAACCACCCTGACAACCCGTTTAGTCATTGATGTGATGGGACATTTTTCTCCGATTAGTCAACAAGTCAGACAGGGAGAAAAACCTCAAGGAGTTTGTTTAGTAGTAGGTAGTTGTGCGCAAAATTATCCTGAAAACTCGACAGGGGATTTAATCGTTTCTTTTACACCCATAGAAAACCAATGTCAGTACTTTTGGGAAGCATTTCCCGCGCGGGAGGGAAGAAGTACTTATTTATTTACCTATCTAGATGCTGATCCCTCCCGCTTTAGTTTAGAATTTTTCCTGACCGAATATTTACGTCTATTACCGGAATATCAACAGATAGAATTATCTCAACTAGATTTTCAACGGTTTTTATTTGGTTTTTTTCCTGCTTATCAACATAGTCCCTTACAAAGTCCCTGGTCTCGTATTTTATTTGTAGGAGATAGTAGTGGAGCGCAATCTCCCGTCAGTTTTGGGGGATTTGGTGCGATGTTGCGACATTTACGACGTTTGACCTTGGGTATAGATGAAGCGTTAAAAATAGATGCTTTGACTAAAAATGATTTAGCTTGGTTGCAACCCTATCAACCCAATATCTCTGTGACTTGGTTATTTCAACGCGCCATGAGTGTTAGAGTCGCTCGAGAGATATTACCTTCACAAATCAATCAACTGATGAGTGGAGTATTTCAGAGTATGGATCAACTCGGAGACGATGTGGTTAAACCCTTTTTAAAAGACGTGGTCCAATTTGGTGGTTTAGCCAAAACTCTCCCTAGAGTCAATCCTCAATTGGTTTTACCAATTATTCCCCAAGTAGGATTATCTAGTTTAGTCGATTGGAGTTGGCATTATTTGAATTTGGCTTTATATACTGGTTTATATCCATTAGGAGAGAGTTTATCTCCTGTGGTTAAATATCTGACTCCACGTCAACAATATCTCTATCACCGTCAACTAGACGCTTGGAAATATGGCGCCGGAAAAGATTATAAATAAGAACACCAGTCACTCCAACCACCAGGATATAATTGGGCGTAGCTAATACCGACAGATTCTAAAGATAAAAGATTGACACAAGCGGTCACTCCCGAACCACAATAAACAATGATTGATTGATGTTGGGGTAAATTTTGCCAAATTTTAGCTTGAGCCTCTAAAGAGAGAAAATAACCCTCAGTGGTAGAAACATCTAACCAGGGAAAATTAAGCGCACCGGGAATATGACCAGCTACAGGATCGATTGGTTCACGTTTACCTAAATAGCGATCGCTTTCTCGCGAATCAATCAAGACTACTTGAGAAGAATTGGTGCTAGAGATAACCTCTTCTCTAGTGGCTATTTTGGCTAATTGAGGGATAGTCGCAAAATTACCCTGTTTAGGGAGAGGAATTTCTGTACTGACAGGATAACCTGAATTAACCCAAGCGGAAAAACCCCCATCTAAGACCATTACTTGTTGATGTCCAAAATAGCGTAACAACCACCACAGACGCGCAGCAAAAGCAAATCTAGCATCATCATAAGCTACGATTAGACTTTGGTCATTAATCCCCAAATTATTTAACTTTTGGACAAAAACAGCCTCATCGGGAAGGGGATGACGTCCACCATGAGTAGTTAATTTTCCTGATAAATCTAAATCTAAATCCAAATAATACGCACCAGGTATATGACTCAACAGATACTGTTGTTTCCCCCAACCTGGATCACTCAGACGGAAACGACAATCAATAATTACTAGATGAGGATGATGGAGATTTTCCACAAGCCATTGAGTATTGGTAATCACCTTGGTTAACCTTGAGTATAATAACTAGAGTTACTATGTTTAATTTTTTTGGTTGAATCTGATAATTTTTGGCTTTTATCTTACCTGATCCTATAGTAATTTAGCGCTTTTGAATCCATTTAATCTAATCCTTGTCAGTACCCACCTTTATGACCAAAATTTTAATTATTGATGATGAAGTCAGTACACAAGTACTCTTAAGAAGAATTTTAGCCCCAGAGGGTTACGAGATACTTGTAGCTAGTAGCGGTAAAGAAGGTATTGAATTAGCTTATCAACATCACCCTGCTTTAATCATCTGTGATTGGATTATGCGTCCTGGAATGACGGGTCTGGATGTTTGTAGTAAAATTAAATCCCATCCGCAACTGTCAGCAACTTTTTTTATTCTGTTAACTTCAGCCGAGTCTAGCGAGGAGAATAAAGTAACCGGTTTAGATGGAGGTTGTGATGACTTCTTGTCTAAGTCGGTAATGCGCAAACCTCATGAATTGAAAGCTAGGGTAAGAGCCGGTCTTAGAGTTTACAATCTCTATCAAGCACTACAAAAAGAAAAAAGACATCTAGAAGCCGAATTAGAAGACGCAGC
>CALGKL010000308.1 GCA_937930495.1 uncultured Gloeocapsa sp. | reverse complement strand
AAGCTAACATTTTTTCGGGGAAATATTTTTTCAGTTTGGAAAGTTTCGGAGGAATAGTAAACAGACAATAGGGTTGATTGGGATTGCGGTTAAAGTAGTTTTGATGATATTCTTCAGCTCGGTAATAATCTTCTAGTGGTTTCAACTCGGTTACGATAGGGTTAGGAAAGGTTTTAGCGCTCTCGAGTCTTTGGATGACTGCTTTAGCGGTTTCTAATTGTTGGGGATTTTGCCAAAGGATAATTGAGCGATATTGTGTACCGACGTCATTTCCTTGTCTATTAAGTGTAGTAGGATCGTGACTGACGATAAAAAAGATTTCCAGAATTTCCTCTAGAGATATTTTCTCTGGAGCAAAAGTTATTTTCACTACTTCTGCGTGTCCAGTTTTTCCCCCACACACCTGATGATAGTTGGGGTTTTTGGTATTTCCTCCTGCGTAACCACATTCTACCGCTGTTACACCTTGGACTTTTTGGAATACAGATTCAACGCACCAGAAACAGCCACCACCTAAAACGATTGTCTCTAACATATTTTTAATAATCCTAATTGCTTCTAAATTGTTTTTCTAGTAAATTCACCAAAGTTTCTCTAGGGAAAAAGCGAGGTAAATTAACGATGACTTGATTAGCGAATCCTCCTGTGACTACAGTAGATTGATTGTTTTCTAGAGCTTGAAGAGCTTCTTTTACTACTTGTATCGCTGGAGTTGCTTTGGAGGGGGAGTTATTGGATTGGGGAAACTCAGCTACTTGAGAGAAGTTAGACTCAGTAGGTCCTGGACATACTGCCATGATTTTAACACCAGTGGAGCGATTTTCTGCCCAAAGAGACTCACTAAAACTTAAGACAAAAGCTTTTGTCGCTGCGTAGGTGGAGAGATAGGGTAGGGGTTGAAATCCTGCTATAGAGGATATATTCAGAATTGCTCCCTGTTGACGTTGCTGCATTTCTCTGAGGAAAAGATAGGTCAACTCTACTACAGCGGTTATATTGAGTTGAATCATTTCTAGTTGTTTAGCTAGCTTTCTGGTAGCAAAAGCGCCATAGTCACCGAAACCGGCGTTATTAATTAGCAAGTCAATTTCTATTCCTAATTCAGATACCCGTTGATATAGTTGCTGACAAGCGCCAGGTGCGGTTAAATCTAGGGGTATTACTTCGACTGTGATTTGTTCCTGTTCTTGTAGTTGTTTAGCTAGAGCTTGTAACTTATCGGCGGAACGAGCCACAAGCACAAGGTTAGTTTTACGGGAGGCTAACTCTTGAGCGAATGCTTTACCAATTCCTTCAGAGGCTCCTGTGATTAAGGCGTTGTTCATCTGCTCAGGATAATTATTAACTATTGTTAAACATTGTAACAAAAAATTAACTTGGATTTCCCCTACACCCTGGGTTAGGTGTTGAGGGAAAGCGCCCTGAGCAAGTTAAGACTGCAAGAAATAATTAACGAGAGTATCAGTTAACTTCTCAAGGGAAATCAACTCAGATTCTCCTGTAGCTCGTTTAACGACTTCAACCTTACCCTCTTGGAGCGATCGCCCTGTAACCACACGATAGGGAATCCCGATTAAATCAGCGTCTTTAAATTTAACTCCTGCTCTTTCGTCGCGATCGTCGAGAATAGTTTCAATCCCTTTTTGGGTTAACTCTTGATAGATTTGGTTTGCTACAGTTACTTGTTGGCTATCTCCAGTATTGGGAATAACCACGATTACCTGATAGGGAGCGATACTCACTGGCCAAATAATACCATTTTGATCGTGATTTTGCTCTACCGCGGCTTGGGCTAGACGTGATACACCAATACCATAACATCCCATAACTAAAGGTATCTCTTCTCCTGCTTCGTTAGTATAGGTAGCACCGAGAGCTTGAGAATATTTAGTACCTAATTGAAAAATATGTCCTACCTCTATTCCTCTAGCGCTGAGTAAAACTTGTGGGGAATCGCTAGAGATTAAATCTCCTGCTTTAGCTTTTCTGACATTAACCACTTGTTTAGGTAAGGTAAACTCTTTACCCCAATTAGCACCCACTACGTGATAACCTTTTTGATTAGCGCCTGTAACAAAATTTTCTAGTTTAACCGCGGTTTCATCGACAAAACAAATAAATTCGGAGGCTATTTCAGGATGACTAACTAGATAATCATTATCGAGATTTGGCGCCAAATATCCCCAAGATAAGGGTTTATTAGCCCATTTACTCGCTGTTTCTGCATCGGCTACTTTCAGGGATAATAGGGTCTTAGCTTGATATTGGGGTGCTAGTTTAGTTAACTCATTCTGGAGCTTGACTTCGTTGATTTCTTGGTCTCCTCGAATACTTACCAATACTAGCGCTAATATCCCTGAGTCGTAGACCACTTCGTAGAGGATGTTTTTGACTACTACCGTGGGGGAACATTGAAAATAATCACAGAGTTTGGCTATAGTTTCGGTATTGGGACTCTCTCTGAGTTCATATTGAGTAAAGGGGGAGGTTTCTGCTACTGGTGGTAAAGAGTTGGCTTTTTCTACATTAGCTGCATAAGTTCCATCTGCTGTATAAAGAATCTCGTCTTCTCCCGCTGCTGCTAAAACCATAAATTCCTGTGATCCTGATCCTCCGATCGCTCCTGAATCTGCTTCTACTGCACAGAATTCTAATCCACAACGACTAAAAATATTCCGATAGGCTTGATCCATATCTTGATAGGTTTTTAATAAACTTTCTTGATCGCTATGGAAGGAGTAACCATCTTTCATGATAAATTCTCTCCCTCGCATTAAACCAAAACGAGGACGAATTTCATCGCGAAACTTACTCTGAATTTGGTATAAATGTATAGGTAGTTGGCGATAGGATTTGATCAAATCTTTGGCGATGGTTGTGATTACCTCTTCGTGAGTAGGTCCTAATCCCAATTCCCGATCCTGTCTATCCTTGAGACTAAACATAATCCCTTCTGCTTTGGTATAGGTATCCCATCTTCCTGATTCTTTCCACAATTCCGCGGGTTGTAGCTGTGGTAGTAAACATTCTGATGCTCCTGTAGCGTTCATTTCTTCGCGAATAATTTGGGAGATTTTTTGTAAGACTCGCCACATTAGGGGTAAATACGCATAAATACCGCTACCAATCCTTCTGATATACCCCGCGCGCAATAATAACTTATGACTGGTTATTTCTGCTTCTGCTGGCTCTTCTCGTATTGTGACAAACAGTTTTTGAGATAGTCGCATTCTCTATTTTCCTAATTGACCAAAAATTTATTATAGTCTTCTGCGTAGCCATAGGGCATTTTACTTTTTAAAGCTTTTCCTTGACTATGGGTATTTGTCCTTTCAAGTCAACTAAAATTTCTTTAGACCAATATTTTTTGTTGGTCATTCCTTGATTTTATCCCTTGAATCTTGAAAATCAGATAGAGATTTGAGTAGTTCAATAGCTTTTTTTCCTTCGCTTTAATACCTTTTCCAGGATTTTACTATAGATAGCGACTTTTACCTATCTGGTTCCCGTTACTGCAGCATCATTATGTTCAATTTTTTAAATATTTTTTGGTGATTATCTTCATTGACAATCTTTGTAACTATTTGCTATTTTTATTTTAATTGTTTTGATAATTTTAGT
>CALGKL010000307.1 GCA_937930495.1 uncultured Gloeocapsa sp. | reverse complement strand
CCCTAATTGTACAAAGTATCCTCATCGATAACCTCTAAAATTTTTTTCGGGTCTTTGAGGGTTGCTTAATTTTCCTAAATAAATTACTATATAGTTATGTACCAAAATAAAGAAGGTAAAAATGTTGTTTCGTCAATTGTTTGATCCTCAAACCAGTACCTATACTTATCTAATCGCTGATTCTCAAAGTAAAGAAGTATTATTGGTAGATCCAGTCTTGGAACAGGTAGAGCGAGATTTAAAATTAATCCAAGAATTAGGTTTAACCTTGCGTTATTGTCTAGAAACTCATGTTCATGCCGACCATATTACTGGAACTGGGAAACTAAGGGAATTAACAGGTTGTTTAGGAATCGTTCCTGATCAGGCTCAAGTAGATTGTGCTGATCGAATGCTCAAAAATGGAGAAGAATTAAACCTAGGAGAGATTGTCATTAAAGCGATCGCCACCTTAGGACATACTGATAGTCACAACTCCTACCTAGTCAATCAAGATAGAGTCTTAACAGGAGATTCTCTCTTAATTAGAGGTTGTGGACGTACTGACTTTCAAAGTGGGGATGCGGGGACAATGTATGATCATGTAACCCAAAGACTATTTACCCTCCCTGAGCAAACCCTAGTCTATCCCGGTCACGACTATCGAGGCTTTACCGTTTCTACAATCAAAGAGGAAAAACAATATAATCCTCGTTTCCTCGGTCAGACCCGAGAAAGTTTTATCGAGTTAATGGGTAATTTAAATTTACCAGATCCTCAAAAAATAGCGGAAGCAGTTCCCGCTAATCAACTCTGTGGCAAAGTAAGTGTAAATATTTAAATCATGACAACAACAACTTCTACGAACAACCTCCAAGTTATCGATGCTCCAACCCTTAAACAATGGTTAGACACAGACAGTGTCATTCTCATTGATGTACGCGAATCTTCCGAATATAGAGAAGAACATATTCAAGGAGCAAGATTGGTTTCTCTATCTAACTTTACCCCCGACAAAATCCCCCAAGACCCGACTAAAAAAGTAGTTTTATACTGTCGCACTGGTAATCGTTCCTCCCAAGCTGCACAAAAACTGTTTTCTGCGGGTTCAAGGGAAGTAACTCATTTAAAAGATGGGCTAAATAGTTGGAAACAAGCGGGATATCCCACTGTAGTCGACAAAAACGCTCCCATTAGTTTGATGCGTCAAGTTCAAATAGTAGCAGGTTTTTTAGTCTTAACCGGAACCGGACTAGGCGCTTTTGTTTCCCCTTGGTTTCTGCTGCTGAGTGGGTTCGTGGGGGGTGGATTAATGTTTGCAGGTATTACTAACACCTGTGCTTTAGGAATGCTATTAGCTAAATTGCCCTATAATCGTCAGTAAATTTTCTCGTGGTAATTTAAAAGAGAATAGGAAGAGCAAAGATCCCAGGGATCCCTAATCTATAACCTATTCTCTAAGTTTAGAAATAGCTAATAATCGCTTCGGCAAATTCAGAACATTTTAAAGGTTTCTCTACAGGAGGTTCCATCATGCGAGCCAAATCATAGGTAACCTGTTGATGAGAAATCGCCTCAGCAATCCCCTTTTTAATCAAATCTGCAGCTTCATTCCAGCCCATAAACTCTAACATCATCACTCCCGATAAAATCACCGAACCAGGATTAATTCTGTCCAATCCCGCGTGTTTAGGTGCAGTACCATGGGTAGCTTCAAAAATCGCGCAATTATCACCAATATTCGCCCCAGGTCCCATTCCTAAACCACCAACTAAAGCTGCAGCCGCATCAGAGATATAGTCACCGTTGAGGTTCATAGTAGCTAGGATAGAATATTCGTCAGGACGGGTTTGAATTTGTTGGAAGATACTATCAGCGATGCGATCGTTGACCATCACTTTATCTTGCCATTGATTATTGCCATGGGTTGACCAAATACTCTCTAAAACCTGGGCTACTTCTTGACAAATTTTTTGTTTTTTCTCATCGGTAAGAGCGTCATAACCAGGTTCAACTTGACGCGCGTTATCCTCTACACTCAAATCAGGATTTTTTTCTTTATTAGATAGTATCCAGGATTCCCGTTCCGTAACACAAACATCCCTAAATTCAGTTTGGGCTAATTCATAACCCCAATCTCGGAAAGCACCTTCGGTATATTTCATTATATTACCTTTATGTACCAGGGTGACCCTTTGTTTTCCTTTGGGTAATCTTAAGGCGTGTTCAAGAGCACGACGGATTAAACGTTGAGAGCCAGTTTTACTAATCGGTTTAACCCCTATTCCCGAATCAAGCCGAATCTGTTTTTGACCATGTTCTGGTGTAGCCGGGATTAACTCTTCATTGAGTATTTTAATCAATTTTTCGGCGATGGGTGTCCCTTGAGCCCATTCGATTCCTAGGTAAATATCCTCAGTATTTTCTCGGTAAATAATCACGTCGAGTTTTTCGGGGTATTTATGGGGGGAAGGAGTACCGGTATAATAACGACAAGGACGAATACAAGCATATAGATCAAAAATCTGACGTAAAGCCACATTTAATGACCTAATCCCACCCCCTACTGGAGTAGTTAAAGGACCTTTAATCGCTATACCGTACTCTTTAATCGCTTTGAGGGTATCTTCAGGTAAATATTGATATGTTCCGTAAATCTCGCAAGCTTCATCCCCGGCATAGATTTTAAACCAGTTAATTTTGCGTTCCTTGCCGTAAGCTGCTTTCACCGCAGCGTTAATCACCCTTTCCGTAGCGGGCCAAATATCCACCCCCGTACCATCACCCCGGATAAAAGGAATAATCGGATTATCTGGGACAATGGGTAAACCATTCTCAAAAACTATTTTAGAACCTTCCGTGGGGGGGGTTAATTTGTCGTACATAATCATTTAAAATCTAATAGACTAGTAAAATATTATTGCCTTATTTGGCTGTGTGCAAGAATACAAAGATTTATTCTCTAGAAACTCTGACAAGGGCGATCGCCGCTGACCCTGAAAAATGGCGTCCTTTGGTGTTTACTAATGGCTGTTTTGATTTATTACACGTAGGTCATACCCGCTATTTATTTCAAGCCAAATCTTTGGGAAAAAGCCTGATTATTGGACTCAATAGCGATGAATCCGTAGCTAAACTCAAACCCGCTTCCTGTGGCTTCCCCAAACGTCCAATTATTCCCGAACAGCAACGCGCCGAACTTCTAGCAGCTTTAATCCCAGTAGATGGAATCGTTATTTTTGCCGAAACCACCGCTAACCAGGTAATTGCTACCCTCAAACCAGAAATTTATGTCAAAGGAGGAGACTACAGTTTAGCTACTTTACCAGAAGCTCCTCTGGTGCAATCCTATGGGGGTAAAATTGAACTAGTAGCCGTAGAAATCCCTACCTCTACCACCGAAATTATTCAACGTATTTTAGCCTGTTAATTTATAATTCATGAGCGATACAGAAACCTTGTCCTTTTTAACAGAATCGCCGAAAAAACAACTAGAGTTGATCCCCGAACTGATTAATCAGGGTTCAGAGGGATTAGCTATTCTCCAAGAATTTTTACAAACTAATCAACCAATAATTCCTAATCTGGTTACCGCCAAAATTTACCAAGTTTTACACCAACTCCAAACCACAGAAGCTCAACAATTGTTAGATACCTATTTTCCCCAAGGAATTATTCCTCTGAATTCAGAGCGCAATATCGATTATCAACCCCTAGAGAAACTCCTTTTAGCACAAAATTGGCAAGAAGCTGATAGTCTGACTAGAGTTAAAATGTGTGAGTTAGCTGGTGATGCTGCTATAGCGCGCAAATGGGTGTATTTTACCGAAGTCCAACAGTTTCCTATTACTGATTTACAAACTCTTAATCAACTCTGGTATTTATTTTCTGAGGGGAAATTTGGTTTTGCTGTACAGAGAAAAATCTGGTTGTCTGTAGGTAAGGATTTTGAGCAGCTTTGGTCAAAAATAGGTTGGAAAAACGGCAACCAATGGACTAGGTATCCTAACGCTTTTACCTGGGATTTAAGCGCTCCGGTGGGTCACCTACCCCTATTAAATCAGATTCGCGGTGTTAGGGTCATCGCCTCTATTTTTGCTCATCCAGCTTGGTTAGATTCGTAGTAAATTGAGGATGGATGTAGGTCTCAATCCCTCTTCCCTATTAGTTATTATGCCTAAAGAAACTCCCCGTACTCAAGACTCTATCAAACGAATTTTAGTACTAGTATCTGGTGTATCTTTCATTAGTTCTAGCGTCTTCTTTATCATCAAGTTATTGACCACCCCTTCCCCAAATTCCCCATCTCCAGAGCAAACACAATCAGTTACTGACCAACTCAAAGCTCAAGAGCAGGGTTATCTAATAGTATTAGAGCGTGAACCAGAAAATACTTCAGCGCTACAAGGATTAGTAGAAGTTCGCTTAAAACTTAATGATTTAGAGGGGGCGATCGCCCCCCTAGAAAAACTGATTACTATCTATCCCGATGATGAGAGTATTAAAATGCTTCTAGCTACTGTTCGACAACAAATAGCTAGTGAGCAACCAAATCAACCTCAAGAATAATTTTTAGGTCCAACCTATGACTTGATGACCAATTTTAAAAGTTACTGAGTTAGCTAAACCGAGATGTCTAGCTGCTGTGACGATTAAATTAGCGTTATTTTTAGTTTCTGTTAATTGATTGGGACAAGCTTGAAAATCTAGACAAATTACCGTATAACATCCCCAAGGTTCTCGAAAAACTCGACAATCTTTGGGAATACACATAGCTAAGGAACGAAATCTCTGGATTGCTACCTTCTCAAAATTTTGACTGGTGCAATTGGAAAAGGATTGGCGATCGAGCATAGGGAACTCCTATCTATTGCCGACACCTCTAGATTAGCAGTAGAACCATAGACAATACTGTTAATTTAGACAATTTGATACAATTAATTGGAAAAGCTTAAAATAGTATTAAAATAATAAAAGTCTGATTAAAGTTGTGGTGTGTTGTTTGGAGGTACAATATGTTTCAACGTTTAGCACAACAACACCGGGAATTCGTCAAAGACTTGGTGATGAATCTTCAAGCTTTGGCGATCGTCTTAGAAAATAGGGGTTATCTGGCTTCCTGTTACACCTGTGGTGATCAAATGAATAGCGCTTCCTTTATGGTGAGTCTCGAAGATGGTCATCTCATTCGTTTTTTGGTCTCTGACTACGGAATTACCTGGACAGAGATGCGGGATGAACGAGAGTTGATGAAGTTAGAGGGTGCAGAAGCAATTAACCAATTGCAAGGATTAGCCGATCTAATTAAATATATTCCCAGTGAAAATACTAAAACTGCTCTAAAAATGCCCCTAGTTAGGTAGATTGACTTGGGTTGTTAAATCAGCCCAAACATTTTATCTATTGTCACAAATAATTGGTTACTATAGTGATGATTAAGCTATTTAGACTCGAGTAATGTCATTTCGACCAATTTATTTAGATTGTCATGCTACTACCCCCGTAGATCAGAGAGTGGTAGAGGCGATGTTGCCTTATTTTACAGAACATTTTGGCAACCCGGCTAGCGTTGCCCATAGTTATGGTTGGACAGCAGAAGCTGCTGTCAGTCAGGCTAGAAATACCCTCGCTCAAGCTATCAACGCTACAGACACAGAGATTATCTTCACCAGTGGAGCGACAGAAGCCAATAATCTAGCGATCAAGGGAGTAGCAGAAGCTTACTATCAACAGGGACGTCACATAATTACGGTGCAAACAGAACATAAAGCGATTTTAGACCCCTGTCGTTATCTAGAAACCCTTGGTTTTAGCGTTACCTATTTATCAGTAGGAAAAGACGGTTTAATTGATTTAACAGAGTTAGAAGCGGCGATTAAACCCGAAACAATTATGGTATCGGTAATGGCGGCTAATAATGAAATAGGCGTGTTAATGCCTCTTGCAGCTATTGGTAGTATATGCAGAAAACACAATGTCTTGTTTCATACCGATGCAGCTCAAGCTATCGGTAAAATTCCCCTAGACGTAGAAGCGATGAAGATAGACTTAATGTCTTTAACAGCACATAAAATCTATGGACCAAAAGGGATAGGAGCTCTCTATGTGCGTCGTCGTAATCCTCGAGTCAACCTAGTTCCCCAAATCCAGGGAGGAGGACAAGAGAGAGGATTGAGATCGGGAACCCTCTATACTCCCCAAATTGTCGGGTTTGCTAAAGCAGTGGCGATCGCCCTAGAAGAACAAGAAACAGAAACAAAGAGATTATTAGAGCTCAGAGAGGGATTATGGCAAAAACTCTCTAGTCTTGGTGGTGTTCATCTCAATGGTCATCCCATTCAGAGGTTACCTGGTAACCTAAATATTAGTATAGAGGGTGTAGATGGTGCAGCACTGTTGCTAGGGTTACAATCAA
>CALGKL010000306.1 GCA_937930495.1 uncultured Gloeocapsa sp. | reverse complement strand
ACCCCTCCCTCACAACCCCCCAACGACTATTACCTACGAGTACCCGCAGAAAAATTAGCACAACTAGAGGATTTATTTGGGGAGTTAATCATTGAACGCAATGGTTTAAACCTACAACTCAAACAACTAACCAGTCTGATGGGATTACTCAAACAAAGAGTTAATAGTTTAGAGCAAGCTAATCGCTCTTTGGGAATTATCTATGATCAAACCGTCAGAATCCTCCAACCGCAAACCAGTCAAACTCACTTAGGAATAATCAACTCTTGGGATAGTTTGGAATTCGATCGCTATACGGACATTCATCCTCTGTTTCAAGATTTGATGGAAATTATCGTTCAAATTCAAGAAGTCACACAAGACATTGAAACCAACCTAGACTTAACCCAAAAAGCAGCTAAAAACATCTCTCGAACATCGGGATTATTACAAAACAACCTAACCCAAGTTAGATTGCGTCCTTTTGCTGATTTAGTCAGACCCTTTCCCAGAGCGATCCGAGAAATGAGCATTAAATATGGTAAAGAAGTCAATCTCATCATCACAGGAGAATCAACCCTCATTGATCGTACTATTCTTGACCTACTCAATGATCCTTTAATCCAGCTATTGCGCAACGCTTTTGACCATGGGATTGAAGATAGACAAAAGCGAATTGATTCGGGTAAAAACCCCGTAGGAACAATTACCATTGACGCTAGACAACGAGGGAATCTCATTATAATTACCGTCAAAGATGATGGACAAGGGATCAATATCGACAAAATTCGGGAAAAACTCGGTGATTCTCCCCAAAAAAACCTCAGTGATGAAAAAATCATCGATTTAATCTTCGAACCAGGTTTTAGCACCGCTTCTCAAGTTACTGAACTCTCAGGAAGAGGAGTAGGTCTAGATATCGTTCGTCAAGAGTTACAAAAAATCAGGGGTCAGATTCAAGTCTTCAGCGAACCAGGACAGGGTACAACCTTTACTATTATCCTACCCTTTACCCTCTCAGTGGTTAAAGTTTTACTGGTAGAAAGTGGGAAAATGCTCCTAGCTATACCTATTAGTGTGGTGGAGGAAATGATCGTTATTACCCCAGAAATGAGGATAGAAAGCGCAGGACAAGTTTTACTCAATTGGGATGGAGAAATTATCCCTCTGTTGAGTCTTTCTCCCTGGCTTAATTTTAACCGCTTAACCCCTCAATCTCCTAGTGACGAACAACCAATTATTAATCAACCTATTGTCTTGATCATTTCCCAAGGAAATCGTTTACTTGGTTTAGAAATGGAACGCTATTGGGGAGAACAAGAAGTTACAATACGTAGTCTAGAAGGGGTCTTACCTCTCCCCACTGGCTTGAGCGGTTGTACTATTTTAGGAGATGGTCGTGTTGTTCCCCTCGCTGACCCCTTAGCTTTAATTAATTGGTTGGAAAATCAAAATTCTCCCCCGAATCCCATAGAGACTATTGATTCTTCCCTATCAACAGACACCTTGAGCTATACTGAAAACAACAGTACCAGAAAAACTATTCTAGTGGTAGATGATTCAATCAATGTGCGTCGTTTCCTCGCTTTAACCCTAGAAAAAGTAGGTTATAAAGTAGAACAAGCCAAAGATGGTCAAGAAGCTTTAGATAAATTACTCAGTAATCATATAGATGTGGTCATATGTGATATAGAAATGCCTCGTCTCGATGGTTATGGTTTTCTCAGTCAAGTTCGCTCTCAGGAGCGATATCACTCCCTACCAGTGATTATGCTTACCTCTCGTAGTGGAGAAAAACATCGCCAAATCGCTATGAATCTTGGTGCAACAGCTTATTTTTCTAAACCATTTCAGGAACAAGTCTTGTTAGCTACTCTCCAATCTTTATGAATAAGTTTTCCTCCTTTAAATACCGTCGTTTACGTCAACAACCAAGCGCCAAAATTAAGCATTTATTAGCTTTTAATCTCCTCAATAATTCCTGGGGAATCTTTATTGAAAATGTCCTTAAAGTCGTTACTTTAGAGTCAATTTATGGACAAACTCCGGAAAATGGTCTAGGTCTGACTTGTTACCAAAATCAAGAGATTGTTGTGATTGATTTAGCCTATTTATTGGGGTTAGAAACTTTGACAAATCGACTAAATTATGCTTATATGATGATTGTACAATTAGCCAATGATTTAGTAGGTTTACCCTTAGTTAACCCCCCTGTTATTCACCGTGTCCCCGATAATAGTCTAATATCTTTACCCCCTAGTTACCTGGGTAAAAATCGGCTTTCCTGTCTGAGTTCTCAAATCGTAAAAATCCCCGATTCTACCCCTATTTTTATTTTAGATCCCAACAAACTAATTGAGCAAGCCTTTTAATTGATGATCTATTTTCTCTATCATAAAAACTGTCTAGATGGCTACGGCAGCGCTTTAGCCGCTTATTTAAAATTTCAATCCGAGGCTGAATATATACCAGTGGAACATCAAGAACCAGTACCCCAATTAAATCCTCAAACTACTATTTATCTATTGGATTTCTGTTACCCTCGTTCGGTGATGGAAACTTTGAAAAAAAATCATCAAGTTATCGTTTTAGACCATCATCAAACCGCTCTAGAAGATATGACAGGTTTTTTGGGACTAAAAGATTCTGTTTTTGATTTACAACGCTCAGGAGCGATGATAACTTGGCAGTATTTTCATCCCGACAAACCTATACCTCTATTATTTAAAATAATTCAAGATCGCGACCTTTGGCAATGGCAATATCGAGAAACAGCAGCAGTAACAGCGGTTTTGATGACTATTGGTTACGAAGATTTTCAGACTTGGTTACCCTATCTCGACGATCAGCAAATCTCTGAATTGGTCAAAATGGGAAAAATCCTCCTGAAAGCTAATGAGCATAATGTCAAAAATCAGATATCTATGTCTTATTTGGGTAAATTACCCGGAAAAAAAGAATTAATTCCCCTAGTCAATACCCCTCACCTCATCAGCGAAACCTGTCACGGGATGCTCAATTGTGAACAATATCAGGATTATCCCGTGGTAGCTGCTTGGTACGTTAAACAGGATAAAGTCTGTTACTCTTTGCGTTCTCGTCCTGGGTTTGATTGTAGCCAAATAGCCAAAGAATATAACGGTGGCGGACATCCC
>CALGKL010000305.1 GCA_937930495.1 uncultured Gloeocapsa sp. | reverse complement strand
CACCCGCACTGGGCGTTACCCAGCAAGTTTGGTCTTTCGGGAGCCCGGACTTTCCTCGAACTCGCTATCTTTTTACAGACTACGAACTCGCAACCACCGCATCTACTCTTAATAGTTATTTTAGCTAAAATATGGCAGTTTCGACAAAACTATAGGAAAATTAAATTAAAGTATGAGTTTACTGTTATGACTAAAAATTCTGAAATTAGCCGTCTTTTACCCCCCAATGTCGAAAAAGTAGTTACTTCTTTAAAAAGGGGGAGTTTTTTTGGTTTTTGGTTACAGATTGTTTTAGGTGTTGTCTCAGGGGTAACCCTGTTATTTGCTACACCTGTTTTAGTAGAAACTAAAGAACGAACCGAGGGGACTAGCTTTGGTATTTTCTGTGCTGTTATCAGTTTAATTTTATTAATAATTGCCATTTTTTTCGCTTATCGTTATGGCAAAATTGCTAAAAAAATTCAAACTCCTGACCCCACTTTACGTCCGAAGAAAACCGACACCATTCAGTTAATTAAAACTGGTTTAATTATTAATATTGTGGGTCTGTTGTTAGCAACTATCGGCGCACAAGCTTTAGTTGGTATAGTTTTGGCTAAGTCTTTAGCTCGTCCCCAAATTGCTATAGGTCTTACTGGTCCTACGGATTTTGTTAACTCGATTGATTTATTAATTATTCAAGCCAATACTAATACTATTACAGCTCATTTTACAGGTATAATTACCTCGTTATGGTTGTTGAATCGCATTAGTCGCTAGTCTGATTAAGTTATGCAAAGAACCCGTCTAGACACTTTAATTAATACTCAGGTTGTCAGATTACAAACTTTTTTTAATAATCCTTGGCGTAGTGTTTCGCTGATATTTATTAGCATTTTATTGGGTTTTTTCCTAGGTGTTGCTATAGTTAGTACAGCAGGACAAGCAGCCTTTTGGGATGTGCCCACTTCAGCGTCTCTACTAATTACTACAGAAATAATTAGTCGCTGGTCCTATTCACGGAAAAAGCGTCCGCTCTGGATGATTGTTATTAATGTTTTAAAAATTGGTTTAACCTATAGTTTGTTTTTACAAGCTTTTATTATTGGCTCATAAATACTCCTGGAAATTTTCGCGCTTTTTTTTACCGAAGTTGTAGATATAAGTGGAGTAGTCAAACCACCGATAACAGCGATCGCCGCGAGGGAGAATACCATCTGCATCTAATTCCATTGATGCTTCATCTAAGGCGACTGAATCAGCTTCGGTCAAAGTTTCTCTCTGTTTTGGGTCATTTATTGACTCGTTTAATTGATTGTACTGCATCAGGAATTGAGATTGCCTTTTATTTACTTACGCAAAAATTTTTGCGCTTTTTTACCGAAGTTATAGATATAAGTAAAAAAGACGGGGACGACAACCAGGGTAAGGAGGGTAGAGGTGGTAAAACCACCGATAACAGCGATCGCCATAGGACTTCGGACAGCACCATCAGCACCTAATTCCATAGCGATAGGAATCATCCCAGCGATAGTAGAGATAGAGGTCATCAGAATTGGTCGTAAACGAGAGACTCCTGCGGTGATGATCGCTTGAGATAGGGGTTTGCCCTCTCTGAGGGCGGCGAGGATAAAATCTACCAAGAGAATGGCGTTTTTAGTGACCAAACCCATTAATAAGACTATTCCGATGAGAGCGAATAGTCCTAATTCCTTTTGCATAATCAGTAACGCTAATAAAGATCCACCTACAGACAGGGGTAAGGCGGTTAAAATAGCTATGGGATAGAGGAAGTTATTGTAGAGTAGGACTAGAATCCCGTAGATGGACAAAATCGCTAAACCCAAAGCACCAGCGAAACCTGAAAAGATATCCCTCATGATTTTAGCGTCTCCTGCGGGTTCTTCCGTCACTCCAGGGGGAAGGGGATTAAAAGCGGGGAGGGCGCGGATTTTAGTCATAGCTTCACCGAGGGAAACTCCCTGAAGGTTAGCTTCAATGGTAACTTGACGATAACGGTTAAAACGATTGATGGTAGCAGGTCCACTCCCGAGACGAATATCTGCTACTGCGTTGAGGGGTACTAAACCACCACGACTACTAGGTAGATAGAGATTTTTAATGGTTTCTAGGTCATCGTGATAGTCAGGATCGATTTGAACCCGTATGGGAATTTGACGATCTGCTAGGGTAAATTTAGCGAGGTTAGCTTCGTTATCTCCTAGTAAAGCTAGAGAAGCAGTACGAGCGATCGCCTGTACGGATACGCCTAAATCAGCTGCACGTTGAAAGTTAGGGATAATGATAATTTCTGGTTTAACTAAACTAGCGCTCGAGACTAATTCTACTATTCCTGGTATTTGACGTATTTCTTGTTCAATTTTAGCGGCTGTTTCGGTTAAAAGGGTAGGGTTTTCGCTTTTAAGAATAATTGAGAGGTCTTTGCTATTGCCTGCTCCTCCTAGGGCGCGGAAACTGCTTCTTACCCCTGGTATCTGCTTTAATTCTTCTCTCATTCTCTGCTGAAATTCTAGTTGAGAGAGATTACGCTCTTTTTTGGGGACTAGATTGACATAAATTGTGCTGGTATTTCCTTGACTTTCTCCCCCAATTGTACTCAGAGTACTAGTAACTTCCGGTTGTTGTTGTAAGAGGGCGCTAACTTTGGCTGTCACGGCTTCGGTTTGACTCAGTTGGGTACCTGGAGGTAATTCTAAGTTGAGGATACTGAGGGAGTTATCGCTACTGTCGATTAAACCCTTGGGGATGTAGGGGACAAGTTGCAAGCTACCGATAAAGAAGGCGATCGCCACAATCATGGTAGTAGTCCGGTTACGTAGAGCCCAGGTAAGTATATGACGATACAGTCCTGAAGTTGGCTGAGTAGGGGTTAAATAGTCTTTATTTTTTAACAGATAAGCACTCAACATCGGTGTCATAGTCGTAGCAACTAGGGTGGAAAACATCGTGGAGACGGCTACGGTAACACCAAAGGGTTTAAAGAATTGACCAGGGATACCTCCCATAAAAGCAACCGGGAGAAAAACGGCGACAATGGTTGCGGTGGTGGCTACCACGGCTAAACCAATTTCTCTAGCACCGTCTAGAGCAGCTTGATAGGGGGTTTTCCCCATTTGGAGATGTTGTTCGATATTTTCAATCATACAAATGGCGTCGTCAACTAGATTCCCTACTGCTAAAGCTAAGGCTAATAAGGTCATCCCATTGAGGGTATAATCTAGTGCTTGCATGACTATAAAAGTCGGCACAATCGAGAGGGGTAAAGCTAAAGCAGTAATTAGGGTAATGCGCCAATCTCTGAGAAATAATCCTACGGTAATAACTGTTAAAATACAACCGATAATCAGGGAACTGATGGTACTTTGATAAGCGGCGCGGATAGAGTTACCTAGGGTAAAAATCAGTTGAAAACTAATATCTTCTGGTAGGGTTTTTTCTAACTGGGCGATCGCTTTTTTAACGCCGTTTTCGACGGTAACTAAATTAGTTCCTGTACTACGTCTAACGGAGAAACCAATCACGGGTTGATTATTTAAAAAAGCCGATTGACGGATTTGGGCGAAGCCGTCTTCAACCTTACCTAGATTAGCTAGGGCGACGGTATCCCCATTGGGTAAAATAATCGGATAATTACGTAATTCTTCGACGGTTGCTGCACTACCGAGGGTACGTACATTTTGTTCTCCTGTACCGATTTGAGTGCGTCCTCCTGAGAGGTTAATATTAATATTGCGGATTTGGTCGTTGACTTCTGTAGCGGTAATTTGGTAGGCTTGGAGACGATCGGGCGCTAAATCTACTCTAATTTCGCGATCGACACCTCCAAGGCGATCAATCGCTGCTACCCCTTCGACGTTGAGTAATTCGCGAATAATTTTATTATCGACTAAATCACTTAATTCTTCTACGGAGAGTTTTTCCGAGGCTACTGCATAGGTAACAATTGCTCCGCCACTGAATTCTAGACGTTTGACAATGGGTTCATTGATATCTAGGGGTAAGTCTTGACGAATTTGGGCGATGGAGTTTCTGACGTCGTTGGTGGCTTGATTACTATCCGTACCGAGAGTAAAATTAATCAGGGTAGTAGAGACACCATCGTTAACAGTAGAGATAATCTGGTCAATATTACCTAATCCAGCTACTGCGTCTTCAATTTTTTTGGTGACTTGGGTTTCTAATTCCGAGGGACTAGCACCCCTTTGGCTGACGGTAACTGAGACTATGGGGATATCTATATTAGGGGTACTATCGATACCTAATCTTAAAAAAGAAGATATACCCACAATCGAGAGGATGATAAATAACAAGATAGTGGGTATAGGGTTTTTAATTGACCAAGTGGGAAGATGAAAAGACATAAAATTATAATACCTTGACGCGATCGCCTTCTCGGAGGTAGGCTGCTCCTTCAACTACAACGATATCTGTTGTCTCTAAACCCTTTTTGATTTCGATTTTGGCTTGGGGGAGAATCTCACCCACTTCTACTTGTTTGGGGGTAACTTGTTCATTTTCCAGGGTATAAACAATCCCTGTGCCATCGTTTTGGGGTAAAACTGCTCCTAGGGGTATAGTTAGGATACTAACCGTATCGGTGATAATTCCTGCTCTGACAAACATTCCTGGTTTTAAAGAGGTTTCCGGGGGTAAATCTACTTCTACTATGGCTAAACGGGATGTTTCATCAATCAGGGGGTTAATTTGTTTCACCCTACCAAGGATATTTTCACTACTACCTGGGTTAGAGTCAAATTTAACAACTTGTCCTGGTTTAATTTCCCTAATCAGGGTTTCTGGTATTTTGAGTTCAACTTGCAGACGTCCGTCTTGGATAATTTGGAATAAGGGTAGATTACTGGTGCTTATCTCCCCTACTTTAGCGTTTCTCTGAGCTATTTTTCCTCTAACTGGTGCTACAACTTCTGTTTGTTTTAATTGGGTTTGAACTAGATTTAATTGTGCTTCAGCTTGAGCCAATTGAGCTTTAGCCTGTAAGATTACTTCTTGACGTTCTCCTTTTTCTAATTCTGCTAATCTAGCTTGGGTTTCTTTGAGGGTAGCTTGAGCCTGTTCTAAGGTAGAACGTTTACTGTTGGCATCGTTGAGGATTTCTTCGAGTTGGTCGCGGGAAATCGCTCCTTCGGAGGCTAACTGACGATTCCGTTGTACTCTGGTTTCAGCTAGGAGTAAATCTGACTCGGCTTTGACTAAAGCCGCTTGAGCGCTCTTGACGTTTTGTTGTGCCCTGGCGAGTTCTTCGGGGCGTGTTCCTGCTTCTAATTCCGCTAGACGGGCTCTAGCTTGGCTAACGGCGGCTTGTTTTTCTAATAGTTGTGCTTGTAATATACTACTATCTAAACGAGCGAGAACCTGTCCTGATTCTACCCATTCTCCTTCTTGAGCGAGAATTTCGGTGATTTGTAAGCCTGTAGCTTGGCTAGATACGGGAATTAGCTCAACTGCTGTTACCGTTCCTGTCGCTTTAAGAGTACGTAAAATTTCAGTTGTTTCTACTTGGGTAGTGGTTACGGTTTGAAAGGGAGGGGCTAATTCGATGGGGGTTTCGGCACTAATCTGGGTTTCTGAGGATAGTAGGGTTGTTGCTCCCCAGGAGATAATTACGCCTAAGCCGATACCTAATAGTAGCCAGCCTTGTTTGACCGAATTATTAGGAGTTTTGGTTTGAGAATTTTCTAACTCGGGTTGTTCTTCTTTAGCGGGTTGCACCACTGTCAATCTCTCACTCTTATTTCTATTAAGTTTTGTAACTATCATTATAGCAAGAGGTCGATAGTAGCGGTGGTGTTAGGATAATAA
>CALGKL010000304.1 GCA_937930495.1 uncultured Gloeocapsa sp. | reverse complement strand
CAAAAGGATTCTCGATTTCAACCCCAATTTCTTCGATGCCAAAGACAGCGAAACTGACAAAGCCAACAAAAGGTACTGTCAACCAGGATAATTCATTGACGACTTGAAAAGGTAAACTCAAACAATATAATAAAACTAATTGTCTTAAATGAATACTATAAGACAAAGGTAAAGGAGTTCTCAATATTCTTTCACAACCTCCTAAACAATCTACCAGGATATCTACTAATTTAGTCAGGGAAATCATTTGCAAAATAATTAACCTTCCTTCATCGTATTCTTTTTGGAAATAATCCGCTAACCAGAAAGCTATCTTTAAGGGACGATGATTGACGTTCTTTAACTCGGTTAAATATTCTGGAGGGATTAAATCAGCTAATTCTTGATTAATATCTTCTGAACGTAAATGTAATTTAGTAGCTACTGAAAAAGCCACTAATAAACGTAAAGCTTTGATTTTTTCTTTTTTATGATTAGGGTCAGTTTCGGGGATAGTTATCCAAATAAACCTGGCTAAATTGCGGGTAGTACTAACTAAACGTTCCCATAATTTACGACCTTCCCAAAAACGTTCATAAGCGGTATTAGTTCGCAAAACTAACAGTAAACCTAAAACAATTGTTGGGACAAGACCATTAAGTATATCTAAAGAAACTTCTTTAATACCTAAATAATATAACCAAGAAACTAATAAAGCAAAACCGGAGCAGAAAATTACTCGCGGTAAAATTCTAGGAATAACCGAAGCTTTTAAATGTAATAGTAAATTAAACCAGTTTCTTTTTTCTCGATAAATATTGTGAACCCCATCACTGGTTTTCGCTAAAAGGCGAGTTTTACCTGACTTAAACATAAACTATCAAGGGTGCTTTCAGCACCCTGAGAATAACAACCTTAGAAAAGCCTGGGAGTCCAACTCCCGTGTAATCCATAGGGGATATGATGCTTTAATTCTAAACCAGCCACGGTAGCTAGATTAGTAGCATCTAAAATTACTACGTCAGAAGCGTGTCTCTTGGCGTTATAAACAATAGTGATCAACCAACCATCATCTTCTCGGGTGGCTTTGGGTTTAGGGATAAAGATTGGTTCACCGACAAAACCTTTAGGCGCAAAGGAACAGAGAAGGCGATCGCCAGTTACTAGGTCAACTTTGACGATCGCCTGTAGGGGAGCGTTTCCTGTCTGATTATGGGCTGCACCCATATAGACGTAACGATAACTTCTCCCCACAAGGTCGCTATTTAAAGTAGGAAACTCACAACAACGACTCTCGAGCAATTCACTATTTACCTGTTGAGTGGTTAAATCTAGACGAAAACGCCATAATTGACCAGGATCTAGAGTATCAAAATCCACACCCTGATAACTACTGCTAGGATCTATTTGAGGTAGAGACTGATAACAAATCGAATCGAGACAGATAGTATTTCCCTCTTCAAAAGCGTTAGCGTGGTGAAAGACAAAACCAGCGTTGACCTCTAAAACCCTAACATCCAGATGGGGGGGTTGACGGGGAATCAAGATAATCTTAGTCGGTTTTCCTGCTTGGAAATTAACACATTCTCCCGCACCTTTTAAACCCAACAGAAAAGGAACAGGGTTATAAGTAACCGCATTTTGGAAGAAAATACAGTAATTCGGGGTAATAGCGAAGTCGTGAATAAAAGCAAAACCGGGGGTAATATGTTCATAACGACGTAACAATTTACCTTCGAAACTCAATTCATAAACCAAGATCTTTGTGGATAAACCAGGTTTGATGGCGAAATTGACTAAACAGGGTTTTCCATCGTCTAACTCACAACGAGGATCGATACGGGGATGAGCAGCGAAAGCGTCACCAGGTTGTAAAATACCATCTAGATAGTCTAACCCCAAGGTTTCTAGAGTACGAGGATCGAGACGATAGGGAGAAGCTGCTTCCCAAAGAGCGAGTAATTTACCACCCCAATAGATAATATTGGTGTTAGCGATATTTTTGAGCTTGAGATCGAAGATATTATTTAACCATCCCCCTGGTTTTTGCGTTCCAAAGACACCGCGGTAGAGAATTTTACCGGTTTTTTGTTCAGCTAAATAACCTTCAGTTTTAACAAAAGCACTGCGAAAATGAGCTGTCCCATTATTAAAGCTGATGGCGGAAATCATTCCATCTCCGTCAAAGGGATGACGAATGGGGATACCATTGATGTCGAGTAACCCTGGACCATTACGAAACAATGTTCCCTGTAACTCACTAGGGATGGTTCCTTGGATACTGGTGATGGGGTAGTCGTATTCTTGGGGTTGAGATTGATAACCTTTCAACCAATCTTCGCGACTGTAGGATCTTTCTGGGATAGTCTGCATAGTTTTAGGATTGTTTGGTTGAGTTGATTAATTCAGGAAAAACATCCGGGAGAAAGGATTGTTCTCCTGAACCTTTGTTGTGTCCGTGTTCCCATACTTCTACAGGTGGTAAGACAACCTCAGGTGTAATCTGTTCTTCCTCCGAGGGTAACCACTTCAGAAAAGGTATGGGTAAGAGGTTAGAAAGATTGGTAATTAATAGTAATAACCACAACAGCTCAAAATTAGTCTCGGTTACGCCTAAAAAATGGGTAAGTAAAGCACCTAATTCATTGGATAAAAACCCGGCTAAATTGAGGATAGACATTAATAGAGCAAATAAGGTCGCTTCTACTCCCACAGGACAAAGACGAGCTGAGAGTACTAAGATAGGCATAAAGGCGATTTGACCCATTACTGTTAGTA
>CALGKL010000303.1 GCA_937930495.1 uncultured Gloeocapsa sp. | reverse complement strand
TCTTTAGTTTGCAAATAGCAATGTTAGGCGTGGCTATAGCAGTTTTAAGTCAGGTCAATGTCAGAGAGTTTCAAGAAACAACGAAAAAAGCGATCGTGGAAGTAATTAGTAGCGCTGTAGAATGACCACCATTCCCAAAGTTTGTCATCAGTAGATTTCTAATCGATCGGTTTCCGAAAAAATTAGGAGGTTGCCCAGATGGCAGAAATTCCCATCATCGATCGTGTCCATAAGTCCTGAAATAAATTTGCACAGGACTTACGCTAAGGAAAAATTCCCTCATCCCGTTGGGCAGTCAGACTTTGATAACTCAGGTTATGTTAGACATACGATGAGCCATTTTCCCCAGCGAGTGGGGAGTAGGGAAGTGTAATAACCTTGTGCATTATTCCATGCCTAGCAACTGTCTTTTTCCCTCAAGTTCTGCTAATGAAAAGTAATCCATAACAAATCGTTGGAGAGGACTTTGTTTACTTTAGGAATACCTATAATTATGAGGCTTTATTATGACTGAAATAACGATCCTCTCCAAGAAGTCATCGTACCC
This sequence comes from uncultured Gloeocapsa sp., assembly GCA_937930495.1. Classification (GTDB taxonomy): domain Bacteria; phylum Cyanobacteriota; class Cyanobacteriia; order Cyanobacteriales; family Gloeocapsaceae; genus Gloeocapsa. The sequence continues at coordinate 2,209 of CALGKL010000303.1, read as the reverse complement.
TACTCTTTATTTTGAGGAAAGGCTGTAATCTAAATCCAGTTAATCTTTTCTTATCCACATACTTAAATCTCCTAGAATTGATGTTAGGAGCTTTAGGTATTTGGGTTTAATTTTATACCTATTAGATTCAACATCTCTAATCCAACTCTGACTTTTATGTAATAAAGAAGATAGTTGCCTTTGACTAATACCCTTGGCAATTCTTGCCCTCTTAATTGTCTCCCCCGTAATATTATCCACTGTGGGAGATTTATTTTTAGTTCTTTGTTTTAATTTTACTTTAGGCACTTCGGCTAGCCAATCTTCTGGAAACTCAAAGCCGAGAATACGAGCATTTAGCATTTGTATCCACTTCTTTTTAGAGTTAATGCTATTTGGAACACCGATCGTCTCTTCAGCCCAATATTGCAGAGCTTCTTCGGGATCATCAGGAAGATTCTGGGCTCTTAACCACAAGGGCTGAATTTCAGGAGGATAGGTAATACTCTCAAATACTGGTTTTAGACGATAAAAAAATAGCTGCTCTAAATCTGACTCAAAAGCACTGATTATTTTGCGACGCACTTCTGATTTGTACCAGGCTAGTTGTAGGTATTCTTCTCCATAGATTAGTTTAAGTAATGTAGCAATTTTAGCACTCCGATCTTGCCCAACTCTTAACCGAAATAAGAGATAAATTAGCATCACAACTGCACCTTCATGGCGCTGCCAAAGATTCATTATTTTAGGGGGTAGAGAAATAGGCAACCACCCATATTGATAATATGCAGTTTTAGTTCTTGCTTTTTCTTGATTGAGGAAATAAAACGACCAGCTACCCGCTAAAATCCTAAAGGATAACCCGCTAAGATAGTGTTTCCCCTCTTCTGTTGTTAATATATGATATGTAGTATCAACCGACCATATTAGTTCTTGGGGAACATGAATAGCTTTAATTTTTCCCCGTGGTTGCCACTCGATTTCTACCATTAGTTGACAGGCTTGTTCAATTAGGGATTGGATTAGTATTAACTTCTTAAAACGATTCATATCCTTGCGTTGGTTTAATCCCAAAAAATCTGTAATAACCCGATCGTTAATAACAATTTCTTCTTCCCAAGGGCAGCTTTTTTGAGTAGCACAAGCAGCAAAGAGTAGATGAATTAAAACCGATCGGATGTCAATATCACTAATTCCATTGTTAGCAGTGGGTAATCGATAGATTAGTTTGCCCGATCGTCCTTGATATTCGTAGAAAATGTAATCACCTTCCTGTTGCCATTTATGGTATTTTCTTCGAGTCATAATATTACAAGCTTGCCAAATAACTAAACAGGAAGAAAACGGATGATTCTTACCATTTTGATAGAGGGTTATATTGGGTTGAGGATATTCAATATAAGAAGGTTTATAGGATGTAGTTGTTAGTAATTCACTCAAACAGGAGTATACCTTGTGACAATAGTTGCTAGGACTTAAAGATATTAGCTCAGATGCAGATAGTTGATCAATTGCAGTATCGTTCAGAACGTAAACTGGACAGGTTTTGCAAGGAGTATCATCCTCCATAACAAATCCTCCTTTATATGGGGTTGTTGATCCAGGGAAAACTATATCTTTTAACCCCACTAAATTTCTGTGTCTCAGTAAACATATTTGTAAATTCTTAATATTTGCCTAAAATCTGTATCTAATTTAACTGAAATTCTCGGATTTAGGTCTGACAGATAGATGTTATGCTTTAGTTCCATATTGCTCAAGCTGCAAACGAATCTAAAATTTGTTAAGTTAGCGACAAAATAAAGGCTGGGACGTTGGCATAATGCAGACAACATTATTTTAGATAGGAAAAGATAAGGATGTAAATATCAAAATCATAGGCTTAACTAAATCAGCTTCGTTACCGAAAAATTGGGTCTAAAGCCTCGTTCGGCGATATTAACCCTGCATTAAATATCCTCAAGAAAGGCATGAGTATCTTGGGAATGAATTGGCAACAGTACCCAAGGGCATTGGGGAACTGGGGAGATAATCGCCTCTGCCGTGAATGGGCAGCCTGAAATGGTAAGCGATGTCGTTGAATCAGTAATAAGAATCCCTGCCCTTTAGGGCGGGGAGTATTTCAAAGACTTGGACAGGGATCTTTCAATAGAATGGCAAGGATGGCAATGATTAGACAGTGGCTCAGGTTTCTACTTCTTGCTTTTATGGCTGTGACTTTAGGATTCGG
>CALGKL010000302.1 GCA_937930495.1 uncultured Gloeocapsa sp. | reverse complement strand
CCACAATTGAACAAGAGTTAGCAGAATATAGTCTCTTTGAACAAAAATCTTACCAACTTGAAACCGAATTAGATCAACAAAATAAACGTTATCAAGAAAGAAAGCAAATCCTAAATCAAATAGAAACAATTGAGCAATCCCTAGAAGCACAAACTTATGCAGAATCACTCTTTTTAGAGTTAACCGAAATTGAACAGCAATTAGTTAAACTCAACTATAATGAGAAAACTCATAGTTTAATTAGAGAAAAAGAAAGAGCTTTAGGTTGGGTAGAAAAAAAACAAGCTGAGATAGAAAATGCTCAGAAAAAACAACAAGAAATCGATAAATTAAAACCCGAAATTAGCGCTCAATTAGAGCAGATTGAGCAGCGAATAAATAACTTAGCTATTGATTCTCCTCTTCAGCAACAATTAGATAAATTAGTAACAATAATTAAGGAATTAAACTACGATTCAGATGAATATAATCAAATCCTAAAAGCCATAGATAAAGCCTCACAATCGGAGTTACTTTATCAACAGTTACAACAAGCCAAACAAGAATATCCCAACCAACAAAACAATTTACTCGAAATAACCAATAGACAAAAACAGTCACAGGAGCAATTAGTATCTCTCCAACAAGAATTAACCGATTTACAAACTCAAATAAACGCAATAACTGACACAACAGCAGAAGTCAATAATCTCGAACAAGAAAAAAAAGCTAAAATCAAACAATTAAATGAGTTATTAACCGAAAAAGGAAGTTTAAATGAAAGAAATAACCAAATAGATATAGCTGAAAAACAACAAGGAGAAAAGCAAGAAAATTTACAGCAATTACGAACCAAACAGCGAATTTACGAGGAATTAACTATAGCTTTTGGCAAAAAAGGGATACAGTCGCTAATGATTGAAAATATTATTCCTTATCTAGAAGCCCAAACCAATCAAATTCTAGCCAAATTAACCAGTAATCAATTACACGTAGAATTCGTCACCTATAAAACTAATAAAACCTCGGATAAAATTAACGAAACCCTGGATATTAATATATACGATAGTCAGGGGAAACGTCCCTATGAAACCTATTCGGGAGGAGAAGCATTTCGGATTAATTTTGCTGTTCGTTTAGCCTTATCAAAATTGTTGACTCAAAGAGCAGGAACATCTTTGCAATTATTAGTAATTGATGAGGGTTTTGGAACACAAGATCAAGAAGGTTGCGAACGTCTAATCGCAGCGATTAATGCTATTGCTCCTGACTTTGCTTGTATATTAACCGTTACCCATATGCAGCAATTTAAAGAAGCGTTTCAAAACCATATTGAAGTCCGAAAAACTAGCGAAGGTTCTCAATTAAGGTTGTCTAGTTAATTAGGTTTAACAGATTTGGAGGAAGGCGATCGCCCCCTGAGACAAGCAATCAGATGAGAACCAAAATACTATAAAAATTGACTCAAATTAGGGTTATTGGCTATATTCTTAAGGACTTGTTTAATTTCTTGGGTACGGTTTTTGGGAACTACTAGGGTGATATTACCATCGCGAACAATGACCAAATCTTCCACACCAATAGTCACGATTACTTCTTGGTCATCTTCGGCATAAAATAGGCAATTATGGGTATCAATACCAATATGTTTGGCCAATTCCAGGTTATCTGCTTCTCCTTTTCTGAGTCTATCTAACCCATTCCAATCTCCCAAATCATCCCAACCAAAATCAGCGGGTAAAACATAAGCAAGGGAGGTTTTTTCCATCAAAGCATAATCTATGCTAATTTTCGGTAACTCAGGATAAGCTTCTTTTCCCTTAGCTTCTAACAGAGAGATAAGATTTGGGGTGTATTGACGCAACTGTTCTAAAACAACTCCCGCAGCAAAAATAAACATACCACTATTCCAGCTAAACCCTCCCGTGGCTAAGAAAGATTCTGCGGTAGCTAGGTCTGGTTTTTCTCGAAAGCGATTAACTCGATAAACAGCTAAACCATGATATTCTCCCTGATATTCTCCCTGTTCGATGTACCCATAACCGGTGGAGGGATATTGAGGGGTAATTCCCAAAGTAGCGATCGCCTTGGTCTTACTGACTAGACTCATTGCTGCTGTTAAAGTGTTCCGAAAAGCTTGTTGATCGCCAATCCAATGGTCGGCGGGGAAAAATCCGACTACCGCGTCCAATCCGTATTTTTCAGCGATAACTAGGGTACTCCAGGCGATCGCTGCTGCGGTATCTTTTCCTTCCGGTTCAACCAAAAGATTAGTTAGGGGGAGATTGGGTAATTGTGCTTGTACTCCTTGGGCTAAGGCTGCTGAAGTCACAACCCAGAGTCTTTCCCAATCACCGGTAATAGCTAGTAGACGTTCAGCGGTTGTTTGTAATAAACTTTTGCCACTACCATCTAAAGATAAAAACTGTTTTGGTCTTTCTTGACGACTCAAAGGCCAAAATCTTTCACCCTTTCCACCTGCTAAAATAACCGGGATTAATCCTTGATTCATTTTTTGTCACTTTTTCCTTGATAATATTCGGGGCTAATTTTGCTCCTGGGAACTGTCTTGGATATAATTCAGGGTAGCTTCTGCTTCTGCCTCATCAAGAATAGTTAAAGCCAAGCCCACGTGAACAATGACATACTGTCCGACTTTAGCTTCAGGTAAGTAAGCGAGACTAACTTCCTTGACTATACCACCAAAACTCACCCTCCCACTGCGTAAAAGTGGGTCATTTTGGTTATCGTTGATACTGATAATTTTGCCTGGAATTGCTAGACACATAATATTAACTTTGATTAAGAGCGGCGATCGCCTGTCCTAGAGCGATGCAACCATCGTTAGGCGGTACTAAACTTGGGTAATGGGGGATAAATCCCCTTTGTTGAAGTTTAGAGATAGTGCATTCACTCAGATACTTATTTTGAAAGCAACCACCTGTTAGGATAACTCTTTTTGCTCCTACCTTTTGGGCAATTTTAACAATAATTTCAGCAAGGGTCTGATGGAATCTAGCGGCGATTAAATTGGGTGAGATTAAATTGGCTACATCAGTGAGAATCTCTCGGAGCATTGGTTGCCAATCAATGAGATAATCGTCAATAGTAAAGGGATAGGGTTGGGCTTGTTTGACCTTTCTAGCTAGAAATTCTAAGCCCATTGCTGCTTCACCCTCAAAGCTAACCACTCCCGGTAACCCTAAAAGTAATGCTACCCCATCAAAAAGACGACCAACGCTCGAGGTTAGAGGAGAGTTTAGCTTCTGGGTTAACATTTTTTTGAGGTTAACTAGTTCAATAGTTGAGAAATAGTCCTCAAGATGATCATCTAAGTTCAGTCGATGTAAAATTCCCAATAGACTGCGACGGGGTTGTTTGATCGCTGTATCTCCTCCAGGAAGGGGAAAGGGAAGGAAAGAGGCGATTCTTTCACAGGATAGAGAATTTCCCTTGACCAAAAAGAATTCTCCACCCCAAATAGTACCGTCAAGTCCATACCCTGTACCATCCCAAGCTACACCGAGACAAGATTCTCCCCAAAGTTGTTCCGAAGCGATCGCTGCTAAAACGTGTGCTTGATGATGTTGGACTCTGACCACGGGTTTACCTAACTGCAGTGCGTATTGAGTAGACATATAGTCGGGATGAAGATCACAAGCGACGAGATCTGGTGTAAACTCATAGAGTTGTTTTAAAGTTTTAATCACCTGTTCAAAAGCTTGAAAACTAGCTTGATTGTCTAAATCTCCGATATGTTGACTCAGAAAAACTTGTTCTCCAATCGAGATAGCGATCGTATTTTTTAAATGGGCTCCAAGGGCTAAAACTTGGGGTTTAACGCCATTTTTAGGCAATTTCAGGGGAATAGGTAGAGGTGCATAACCCCTAGCCCTTCTGAGGACAACAGGATGCTGATTAATCACTCTAACCACAGAATCATCCAGAGGACGAGTAATGGGGCGATTATGTACTAAAAATAAATCTGTGATCTTCCCTAGACGCTGTTTAGCTTCTACTTCACAAGTACAGATAGGTTCATTAGCTAAATTACCACTAGTAGCAACTATTGGGAAACCTAAATCTTTCAGGAGAAGATGATGTAAAGGAGTGTAAGGTAACATCACCCCTAAATCAGGGTTATTTGGTGCTACATTAGCAGCGAGACGAGAATTAGTTTGACGGGTGAGTAAAACTAGGGGAGATTGGGGCGATCGCAATAATGCTGCTTCTAACTCGGTTACTAGACAATCTAGTTGTAGAGACTCTAAATCAGGATACATTACCCCAAAGGGTTTAGAAGGACGTTGTTTCCGCTGACGTAGTCTTTCTACTGCTCTAGGGTTACGAGCATCTACTACTAACTGAAAACCCCCTAAACCTTTGATAGCGACGATTAAACCTTCTTTTATTCCTTTAACCCCTTGTTGTAAAGCTTCTTCTCCAGTAGAAATGACCTTACCCTCTCGATCCCATAGAGCTAATTGTGGACCACAAATCGGACAAGCGTTAGGTTGAGCATGGAAACGACGATTATTCGGGTTATGATATTCTTGTGCGCATTCGGCACACATGGAGAAGGTTTTCATCGTAGTTAAGGAGCGATCGTAGGGTAAACCTTCAATAATGCTGTAGCGTGGTCCACAATTGGTGCAATTAGTAAAAGGATAGCGATAACGACGGTTACTCGGGTCAAAAATCTCCCTTAAACATTCAGAACAAGTACTTAAATCAGGAAGGGTTATCGCCGTTTTTGCTCCACCGACACTAGGACGAATGGTAAACTCAGTGTAACCAGTCACTGGTAACCAGTTCAACTCTTGACTCTGAATCTGTGCTTGTGGGGGTTGTTCAGCCTTGAGACGTTGTAAGAATAGCTCTAAATCCGGTAAATTTCCTTCAATTTCGATTAAAACCCCTGTACTAGAGTTATTTACCCATCCTGTCAACTTTAATTCTTGAGCAAGTCTATAGACAAAGGGACGAAATCCTACTCCCTGTACTAAACCTGTTATTTTGAGCGCTAAACGTTTCATCTGGCTGTAGGGTGTAGAGGCTAGGTACTAATCCCTAACCCCTCAAAAAAACGAGATTATTTTATTCTGCGGGTTGAAAACGCAAGGCGACACCATTCATACAATAGCGTTGTCCTGTGGGTTTCGGTCCATCGGAGAAAACGTGACCTAAATGACCACCACAGTTGCTACAGTGTACCTCGATACGAGTCATGAATAAAGAGCGATCGATAGAGGTTTCAATTGCTCCCTCTATGGGTTGCCAAAAACTAGGCCAACCCGTTCCGCTATTATATTTGGTTTCTGATGTAAATAAAGGTTGACCACAACCAGCACAAACATAGATTCCAGGAGAATATTCCTTATCTAAAGGACTGGTAAAGGCTCTTTCTGTACCATGTTTGCGTAGAACCCGGAATTGTTCAGGAGTGAGGATCTGACTCCATTCGGTGTCGCTTTTGGTGACGGGGAATTGTTTTTCTGTGTTCTTAGTCATTTAATAAAAGTTTACAATTATTTACTAATATCATAACTGATTAATAATGAGTCTTCCTGTAGTTTATCATCCTGATTATGTAGCTCCTCTACCCGATGGTCATCGCTTCCCTATGACTAAATTTAAGCTACTCTATGAATTGCTTTTATCTGAACAGATTGTTCGTCCTGATTCTACCTATACTCCTCAATTTCCCCCTCAAACCTGGTTAGAATTGGTCCATACTCCTGATTATGTTCAAGCTTATTGTCAGAGAACCCTAGATGCTAAAGCCATACGACGTATAGGCTTACCCTGTACCGAAAGGCTGGTCAAACGCACTTGTACCGCTGTCGCGGGAACGGTTTTAACCGCCCAATTGGCCCTAAAATTCGGGATCGCTTGTAATTGCGCCGGGGGAACCCATCACGCTTTCCCTAGTTATGGTTCGGGTTTTTGTATCTTTAATGACCTGGCGATCGCCGCTAAAGTGTTACTAGAACAGGGTTTAGTCAAAAAAGTCCTGATCGTCGATTTAGATGTACATCAAGGAGATGGAACGGCTTTTATTTTCCGCGATCATCCCTCTGTATTTACTTTTTCGATGCACTGTGAAGCTAATTTCCCGAGTCAAAAACAACAAAGCGATTGGGATATACCCCTACCTATCGGTTTAGATGATGATGGTTATCTCCAAATTCTGGCTAAATCTCTCCCGGATTTATTATCAGAGGTAAAACCTGATTTGGTTTTATACGACGGAGGAGTTGATACCCATGTTAACGACGCTTTGGGTAAATTAGCTTTGAGCGATCGCGGTATTTATCGTCGGGAAATGCTCGTTTTTACTACTTGTGTGGCTATGGGTTATCCCGTTGCTGGGGTAATCGGTGGCGGTTATACAACAGACATTCCTAATCTAGTCTATCTTCATTCTTTGTTACATCGCGCCGCTAGTGAGGTCTATAAGGCCAAAATCTAAGCAATGTTAATGATGATTTGGTTCCTCCTATTGAAAAGGGGGTTAATTCCTAACCCCTTTCATTCTTTCCGCCTACCAATTGGTCGGCATCAAAGGTAAATTATTTAGGCGTTGATTACGACGTATTGGACGAGTAGCCAACTCTAGAATATCTCTAGCGTTAGTAAAACCGTGAATTTGGGCAAAAGTGAACTCTACCGACCATTTAGTACTGATATTGCGCGCTTCCAGGGGATTAGCGTGAGCCATACCCGTAATCACTAAATCAGGTTGTAACTCTTTAATCCGTTGAATTTGGGCATAATTGTCGGGTTTTTCGACAATTTTGGGGAAAGGTACACCCATTTCTTGACAGGTTTGTTCGAGAAAATCTAACTCAGCTTTTTGATAGCGTTTATCCATGTAGGGAATACCAATTTCCGGACAAGTCATCCCACAGCGAATCAAGAAACGTGCTAGAGATATCTCTAGTAAATTGTCTCCCATGAAGAAAACCGATTTACCCCGCAATAACTCCAGATAGTCTTCCAAACTTGACCAAATATTGGCTTCTCTTTCCTCTAATCCTTGGGGTTCAATGTTAAATACAGCACAAATTTTCTCCAGCCAAGCACGCGTACCATCGGGACCAATGGGGAAGGGTGCACCAATTAGTTTACACTGACGACGACGCATTAGGGTAGTAGCTGTACGACTTAAAAAAGGATTGACCCCACAGACATAGTAATCCTTTTCGATAACCGGTAACTCGGTATAACGTTTAGAAGGTAACCACCCTGAAACCTTAATACCTTGTTTTTTCAATTCTAGGGTTAAATTAGTCACTACTGGATCGGGAAGAGAACCAAATAAAACCAAGGGAGGGTGATCCTTGTAGCTAGCTTCTTCTGCTTTTATTTGTTCTTCTTTGCGTCCAAAATGGAGTAATTTTTGAATCGCGTTACGTTCCTCTTTTTCCTGAGTTGGTGCTTTGTCAGGACATTTATTCACCATTGCTGCTAAAACCGTGTCTTCTCCCTGAGTAAAGGCATAGTCTAAACCATTGGCTCTAGCTACGACGATGGGAATACCTAACTCTGATTCCAGTTTGGGTGCTAAACCCTCTAAGTCCATCTTAATAATTTCGGTGGTGCAAGTACCAATCCAGACGATAACACTAGGATTGCGATCGCGTTTGATTTGAAGGCAGAGTCTTTTTAACTCTTCGTAGTCGTGGAGTTGTGCGGAGATATCCCCTTCCTCTAATTCGGCCATGGCGTAACGAGGTTCGGCAAAAATCATTACTCCCATGGCATTCTGTAAGAAATAACCACAGGTTTTAGTACCAATTACCAAAAAGAAACTATCCTCAATCTTTTGGTATAACCAAGCTACACAGCTAATGGGACAAAATGTATGGTAGTTTCCCGTTTCACAGGAAAAATTTAAATTACTATTTTCTTGAGCTAAAGTCATCCTTATTTTCCTCTCCTAAGCAATCATCAGATCTAATTCATTGGTCCCTTGATTATTACCCCCAGGATTGAGATAAAAGTCCGATAACAACTCGAATAATTCCCGATCCGGCGCTCCTGTAGGTACTACTCCCTCTGGTAAAGCCAGAATCTGGTCAGCTATATTGAGATAATAATCACAGACATAGGCTAAAGATGGGTCTGTTTCGGCCATCTCAAACAGAGTTTTCCCTTTAACCCGAGATACCCGAATATCTTCAATTAGGGGTAAAATCTCTAAAACTGGCATGGGGACAGCTTCTACATATTTATCGATTAAATCTCGTTTAGAAGTGCGATTACCGATTAAACCCGCTAGACGTAAACGGTGCGTACGCGCTTTTTCTCTTACTGATGCGGCGATGCGATTAGCGGCAAACAAAGCATCAAAGCCATTATCGGTCACAATCAGACAATAATCAGAATAGTTCAAAGGAGCCGCAAAACCACCACAGACCACGTCTCCCAATACATCAAACAAAATAACGTCATATTGGTCAAAGGCGTTTAATTCTTTCAGTAATTTTACTGTCTCTCCTACTACATAGCCACCACATCCAGCTCCTGCCGGAGGTCCCCCAGCTTCAACGCAATCAACCCCA
>CALGKL010000301.1 GCA_937930495.1 uncultured Gloeocapsa sp. | reverse complement strand
TTCGTTGAATAACCATAAATAGCCTCATATACACCCTGACGAACTAAAGTACCAGAAGCACCGTATAAGGGTTGATTAGCTAACACTTCATCCTTACCCAAATCCCGTCCCAAAAAACAGATTTGACTCTGAAAATTACCCGCATAAAGTATAGGATAGGTAGGATCTTTATTGACAAGAGCGTAAACCGGTAAATCAACAGGAAAACTAGCTCTTTTAGCTTCTTGTTGAATACCGGTTAATAAATTTTCCAAATCAGACATAAGAGCAAACGGAAAACAAAAGAGGAAAATGAGTAAGAATTGGTGAGATAAAATCACCTAGGCGCTAAATTGCCTAACCAGTAATCGCCTTTTCAAAACGGTTATTAACTTCTTCCCAATTGACCACATTCCACCATTGAGACAGATATTCTCCCCGATTATTTCTATATTTAAGATAATAAGCGTGTTCCCAAACATCATTACCCATAATCGGATACATTCCCATCATTAAAGGACTATCTTGATTAGAAGTACTGATTATTTGCAGTTGCTTGTTGGAGTTTAAAACCAACCAAACCCAACCACTACCAAATTTACTCAACCCCGTTTGATTAAACTCAGTTTGAAAATTCTCAAAACCATTAAATTGTTGCTCAATAGCGGTTGCAATACTTCCTTGGGGAATTTTGCTACTGTTAGGAGTCATAATCTCCCAAAACATCTGATGATTAACGTACCCTCCCCCATTGTTTTGGACTGTGACGCGAATATCAGCAGGTAACTGATCTAGATTACGTAATAAACTTTCGGCGTCTTGATTTTTTAACTCAGGATACTTATTAATAGCAGCATTGAGGTTTTTAGTATAAGCTGCATGATGCTTATCATGGTGAAACTTCATGGTTTCTGCATCTATATAAGGCTCTAAAGCGTCATAATCATAGGGAAGAGGTGGTAATTGAAAAGGTCCATCTTCTTCTTGGGCGAAAGCCAACAGAGGTAAACTATTAGCCAATAAGGTACCAGTAGTAAGTACACCCAAAGAATAGAGAAATTGACGACGATTAGATAACATAAATTAATCTCCCTGAGTAAATTTTCAATTACTCCCCGTAGAGTCAAATCACGAGGAGCAATAGTTAACTATCCATTAACATAGGATAAATGAGAATCCTTAACTTGAGCCAATAATTCGGCCAACTCTTCTCCTTCGATCACCTCTTGAGAGAGAATTTTTTGAGCAATGCTTTCTAATAACTCACGGTTATTCTGTAAGATAGTCAAAGCCTGTTGGTGTCCTTGTTCAACGATTTCTTTAACCTCCTCATCAATCGCTTTAGCGGTTTCATCGCTCACCTGACGACGAGGATTCATCATCCCATCACCGAGAAAATTAACTTGAGAACCTTTTTCATAGGCGAGAGGACCGAGTACCTTACTCATACCATAGGTAGTAACCATTCTTTCGGCTAAATCAGTAGCGCGTTGTAAATCATTAGCCGCACCGGTAGTGATACTACCAAAGATAATCTCTTCTGCTGCTCTACCACCTAAAAGGGTAGCGATTTGGGAGCGCAATTCCTTTTCGTCTAACAAAAAGCGATCCTCTGTGGGTAACTGTAAAGTATATCCTAATGCTGCCATACCACGAGGAACAATAGAAATTTTCGCGACCTTACCCCCACCAGGAAGTGCCGCACCCACTAAAGCATGACCGACCTCGTGATAAGCGACTATTTTCTTCTCTTTATCGTTTAAAACGCGACTTTTCTTCTCTAAACCAGCAACCACGCGCTCGATCGCCTCGTTTAAATCCTTTTGAGTGACCTTTTCTTGATGATTACGAGCTGCTAATAACGCAGCTTCATTGACTAAATTAGCTAAATCAGCGCCAGCGAATCCAGGGGTGCGGGTGGCGATTTCTTTTAAATCCACATCCGAACCCAATTTTACCTTAGCACCATAGATTTCTAAAATCTTCAGACGACCGGATAAATCGGGGCGATCGACTAATACCTGTCGATCAAAACGTCCCGGACGTAATAAAGCAGGATCGAGAGTTTCAGGACGGTTAGTAGCAGCCAAAACAATAACCGTAGCATTACCCGCACTGAAACCATCCATTTCCGTCAATAACTGATTAAGGGTTTGCTCCCTCTCATCGTTACCACCGATGAAACCCCCACTAGCTCTCGATTTACCGATGGCGTCTAACTCATCGATAAAAATGATACAGGGAGCTTTTTGCTTAGCTTGTTCAAATAAATCCCGGACCCTGGCGGCACCTGCACCGACAAACAATTCGACAAATTCTGAACCAGAAATACTAAAGAAAGGTACTCCCGCTTCTCCCGCTACCGCTTTGGCTAACAGGGTTTTACCGGTTCCCGGTGGTCCTACCAACAGAACACCTTTGGGAATTCGCGCACCAATATTGATAAATCTTTGAGGAGTTTTGAGAAAATCGACGATCTCGGTTAACTCCGTTTTCGCCTCTTCTACACCGGCGACATCAGCAAAAGTAACCTTGGTAGCTTCATTTTCCACATAGACTCTAGCCTTACTTTTAGCGATGGATAAAGCACTAGCCGGACCCCCAGCGCTACGACGTAGGAAAAATTGCCAAATCCCTACAAAAATTAGGGGTGGAATCACCCAACTTAAGACACTACCAATCCAACCATTGTTACTCGGTGGTGCTGCGGCAAATTCTACCCCATTAGCTTCTAATCTTTTGGGTAATTCTAGGTCAAAAATAGGGGTAGTGCGCAATATCTGTCCATTTTGTTGCCCCTCGACGGGTTTAAGTTGATAACGAATTTCGCGATCGCCCAAAGAAACCCTGCTGACTTTCCCGTCTTGAACTTGATCGATAAAGAAACTATAGGGGACTTGAGGAATTGGGGGAGCGAATAACTCAGGAAATAATAGATTAACGAGGAGAAAAACTCCTGTAATCAGTAAGAAAATATTTCCCCATCTCCGTGAAGGAGGTATGCTAGGTGTATTTTTAATCGGCATATTCGACTTTAATTCAATATCTTTACTTAGTTATAATTTAAAATAAAATTACCTTAATTTATTGTCGTTGCTTATGTTTGATGCTTTAGCCGAGCGTTTAGAAGAGAGCTGGAAAAAGCTACGTGGTCAAAATAAAATTACTCAAGCTAATATACAAGAAGCCCTACGGGATGTAAAAAGAGCGTTGATTGCAGCTGATGTCAACGTCGAAGTGGTCAAAACCTTTATCAGTGAAGTAGAAAAAAATGCTCAGGGTGCGGAAGTAATCTCAGGAGTCAACCCTGGTCAACAATTTGTCAAAATCGTTTATGATGAATTAGTCAAGGTGATGGGAGAGAGTAACGTTCCCCTCGCCGAGAGTAAGCAACCACCTACGGTAATTTTGATGGCTGGTTTACAGGGTGCGGGTAAAACCACCGCTACAGCTAAACTCGCACTCTATCTCCAAAAACAAAAACGTAGTTATTTAATGGTGGCTACAGAT
>CALGKL010000300.1 GCA_937930495.1 uncultured Gloeocapsa sp. | reverse complement strand
CGAGGGGATAGCGATCGAATACTTGACGTAATAAGGGGGGCATGGATACTGTATCTAACTGATAGAGTAGTTGTGCTTCGGCGTTGCTAACGGGTAACAGATTGGGTAGTTGTGGTTCAATCTGAGCTAATCGAGCTAATTTTTCAGGTTCTAGACACCAGTAGGTTAGTTGTGCTAAAGGTTGAAAGCCATTCTGACGATAGAGAGCTAAATTACTTTTTTCGTGAATATTTACTTCTAATATCCAGGTTCGGGCTTGCCAGATAGTTTCAAAACAGTAACGGAGTAGCTGAGAGCCAATACTATTCCTTCCTGAGATTAATTCTGGGTCTAAATCGGTTCTCTCTGTGAGGACCCAATGTACCCGCCAAGTGCTACGACTACGGTTAAAGGGTTCTACTTGAATCACGCCTAGGCATTTTTGCTCTACTTCGGCGACATAAAGCCACAATAAATCCTGTAGGGGATTAGGAAACAATTTACAAAATTTTAGTAATCCATACCACTGTCTAATCGTTTCTAATTCCTTCCCCAGATTACTGATGGTTTGAATATCCCGATACTGTAAAGGACGAATTTGTATATTTAAAGTCATTACTAAGCCTCAACACAACCTACCTATTTCTATCATAGAATAATCTCTGCTTAGCTGAGGGGGATCAACTCAAAGTTATAGTTTTCGATTACCGTATTAGCTAAAAGTTGTTCACACATTTGGGATATTTGTTCTTTGGCGGTAGTTTCCGAATCGCTATTGAGTTTTAATTCGATATATTTACCGATTCTCACTCCTGCGACTTCTTGATATCCCAATTGATGTAAACCGGACTCTACAGCAACTCCTGCTGGATCAAGTACCGAGGGTCTCAGAGTGATATAAATGCGCGCTGAATATTGCATATTGTTTAACTAAAAAAACGAGGTAACCGCATTTCAACGCGGTTACAAGGGACTTAAAGAGATATTCTCACGGGTGTTTTATTGGGGTTAATCTCTAATTCTACAGGTTTAATCAGGGATTTCCCGGTCATTTCTACGGGTTGAGGTAATTGCAGAATTTCGAGAATTGTCGGAGCGACGTCAGCTAGAATGCCATCATCTCTGAGGGAGACATTACCCCCATGTCCTGGTATTTTGCGTCCTTCACCTTCGACGAGGATAAAGGGGACGGGGTTAGTGGTGTGTGCAGTCCAAGGGTTGCCTTCTTCATCAGCCATATATTCAGCGTTACCGTGATCGGCGGTAATCAGGGTTGTTCCGCCAACTTTTTGAATACTGTCTAAAAGACGTCCTAAACAGGTATCTACGGTTTCGATCGCCTCTTGAGCTGCTTCTAGTTTACCCGTATGTCCTACCATATCGGGATTAGCGTAATTGATAACTACTAAAGAGTAAATCCCTTTAGCGATCGCCGCACAAGCTGCATCTGTGACTGCTATTGCGGACATTGGCGGGTATTGATCGTAGGTTGCTACCCCAGGACTCGGGATTAACTCCCTATCTTCTCCTGGAAAGGGTTCTTCTAAACCGCCGTTAAAGAAGTAGGTCACGTGGGGATACTTCTCTGTTTCGGCGGTCCGAAATTGTTTTAAGTTATGTTCGGCGATAACTTCTCCCAAAATTTTGGTCAGATTCTGGGGTTCAAAAGCCACTTCTACTGGTAGATTGGGGTCATATTGGGTAAAGGTTACAAAACTTAAAGGTTGTATTAGTTCTCTTTCAAATCCGTCAAAATCGGGATCTAAAAAGGCATAACACATTTCTCGAGCTCGATCGGGACGGAAGTTAAAGAAAATGACGCCATCTCCTGACTCTACCGCACCTGGTGCTATCCGTGTGGGGGGGATAAATTCGTCTGTGATGTCTTGAGCGTAATAAGCTTCGATAACTTCGCTTATACTTTTTCCCTCTCCAGGTCCATTTTGGGTAAGAATGTTATAGGCTTGTTGTACTCTTTCCCAACGGCGATCGCGATCCATGGCGTAATATCTCCCGCTCAGGGTTACCATGGAACCTAGACCAATTTTATCTATATGTTCTTGAATTTTAGCAACTACGTTTATCCCTTCATTTGGGTTTGTATCTCGACCATCGGTGATTACGTGAATACATACTTCACTCACTGATTGATTTTTGGCTAAATCTAATAATCCTAACAGGTGATCTATATGGGAATGTACTCCCCCATCGGAACATAAACCGATGAGATGGAGTTTTTTCCCTTTAGATCTAACATCTTGACAAATTTTGACTAAAGCTGGATTTTGTTGGATTGAACCATCTTCTACTGCATCACTGATACGAACCAGTTCTTGTGGTACTACTCGACCGGCTCCTAGGTTGAGATGTCCTACTTCTGAATTACCCATTTGACCTTTAGGAAGTCCGACGCTTTTACCCGATGCTTGAATCAGGGTGTTAGGATAAACTTCTAGAAGACTGTTCATTACGGGAGTCTTAGCCAAAGCGATCGCATTAGCTTTTGTTTCCTCTCGATAACCCCAGCCATCTAAGATAACTAGTACTACTGGAGATATTGGTATTTGCGCCATGATTATTACCTTAATAAATTTGCACGCACATAGATGATAACATCTAGTCTTTAGTAATTCTCTGAATCAAACATATTTTAACAGGATAAACCGAGACAATAACTAAGCTAGCAATTATTTAAACCCCTACGGGTACGGCAGGACTCGAACCTGCGGCTCGCTGCTTAGAAGGCAGCTACTCTATCCACCTGAGTTACGTACCCTAAAAAATAACAACTTTTTAAGTATAACATTTTTTAGGGATAATAACAACTATTTTGGCAATTCTAAACAAAGTTGTCGAAAATGATCGCCCCGATGTTCAAAACTGCGATATTGATCGTAACTAGCACAAGCGGGGGATAAAAGAACAACCGATTGAGGTAAAGATTGAGCGAATTGATAAGCTTGTCTAACAGCGTTTTCCATGGTTTCGACAATCAGATAATCCCTATAGGACGATCGCTCTAGACTAGCAGCTAAAGTAGAAGCATCCTTACCAATCAACAAGACTTTAGCGACTTTGGTTTTGATCATTTCTATCCAGGGGAGGGGGTCTCCCGTTTTAGCTTCTCCCCCGGCGATGAGAATTACGGGTGCTGCAACGGATTTCAAACCGACTAAAGCGGCGTCATAGTTGGTAGCTTTACTATCGTTAACAAAGCGAATATTTTGAATAGTACATATATCTTCTAGACGATGGGGTACACCGGTAAAGTTACTCACTGCTATGCTAATCGCTTCTGGTTCGATTTGAGCCAAACTAGCTGTAGCTACAGCCATTAATAAATTTTGTTGGTTATGTTCACCGAACATCCGAAAACTACTGAGAGGGAGAATAACTTTACCAAAAGCGATCACCTGCTGATCTTGAATATAAACTCCTTTTGCCGGAGAACTAATTAATTTATGTTTCCCTTGTGTACTAGTCCAATAAGCATTGGACCAGGGGTGGAGGGGAATCCTACTAGCTAAATAAGGATCATCTCCGTTAAAAATTTGATAGGTACAGCGTTTGAGTAAAGAAGCTTTAATCTGATAATAGTTATCTAGGGTATAGTGACGATTGAGATGATCGGGGGTAAAGGTGGTCCAAACTCCAATACGTGGGGCTAAATTTGGGGAGGATTCAATCTGGAAACTGCTGATTTCAGCGATTACCCAATCGGGTAGTGAACCTTGGGCTAATGCACAAGCAGGGTTACCGATGTTACCACAAGGGGGAGCATTAATTCCGGCGGTTTGAAAGATAGCGGCGATCAATGCTGTGGTGGTGGTTTTACCGTTAGTTCCTGTGACTCCTACCCAGGGTAAATGCTGTAGATGACGCCAAGCTAATTCTAATTCACCAATGGTATCAATACCGCGATCGCGGGCTTGTTGTAACCAGGGGGTATCCCAGGGTACACCTGGACTAACGACGATCAATGAGGGGGTAGAGGATTCTAGGTCAGGGAGAGAATTGAGGTTGACCTCAATTCCCTGATTTTGCAGGGTTTTTTGTCTTTCTAGTAATTCCGGGTTAGAAGAGCGATCGCTAACTATAACTTGATAACCCTGTTGGTGCAGCAGTTGTGCTGCTGCTATTCCGGACTTTCCCAAACCGACGACGTAGGCTTTTTCCATGTTAACTTTGACATTGAGGACAAAAATGAGTTGAACGTCCTGCTAATTTTACCCTTTCGATGGTTGTTCCGCAAATTCTACAGGGTTGACCCCTGCGGCGATATACCCAAGCGAATTGACCGTAATTACCGTTAATCCCGACTACATTGAGGAAATTACTAAAAGTTGTCCCACCTGCGGCGATACTTTGTTGGAGGACATCAACAATTGCTTGATGTAATCTGATGATTTGTTGGCTAGTCAATTGATTTGCTTTTGTTTCTGGGTGAATACCACTTTTAAAGAGAGCTTCATCGGCGTAAATATTACCAATACCTGCTATTATGGATTGGTCTAGTAATACGTTTTTAATATTTCGTTGACTTTTGCTGAAGGTTTTCAATAGATAATCTATTGTTAATTGCTCAGTTAGTGGTTCTGGACCTAATTTAGCTAAAGCTGTGATTATTTTTTCTGGTGGTGTTGTTGAGGGGATCCACCATACCTTTCCGAAGGTACGAGTATCTACGAAACGCAACTCTTGATTGTCAGCAAAAAACCAACGTAAGCGGGTATGTTTTTGTAGGGGAGTATTTTGGGATAACCAGAGGAGTTGACCAGTCATCCGGAGATGAACAGCTAAAACTCCGACAGATTTTTGGTCATTATCCTGTAAATTGGCGAGTAAATATTTACCCCGTCTGTACCAAGAGTGAATAGTTGTCTGGTTGATTCCCAACCAAAACTCAGCCAAGGAAGAGGGGTGAGCAAGTGTAGCATTTAGCAACACTTCTCCCCCTTGAATTTTTTTACCGCTAGTCAGTTGATTAAGACCTAAACGGACGATTTCAACTTCTGGAAGTTCTGGCAAATTAGACTTCTTCGAGTTCATCTAGAGCGAAGTTATTGGTGTTGACTCCGCTAGGACTACCACTGTAACCAGTGTAGTTAACTTTATCAAAGCGAACAATCACGGGATAACGGATACCGCTTTTATCGATGCTAGCAACGGTACCAACATCTTTATACCAGTAGGATTCTTTGCGCAGAATTCTAACTTTTGACCCACGTTCAATTGCCATAAGTTTTTTTTCCCTTGCTTGTTTTAGATAGTCTAATTTTGTTGTTCTTTTAAAAGGGTACTATCAGATGAGACCTTTGAGACCTAGAATCATCTTAAGTTTTATTACAAACTAGGCTTGGTTTTCTAGAGCTGAGGAGCGACGGCGACGACGACGTAAGCTCACAGAGGTGGCTTCTTCTGTTTCTTCGTTTTCTGTTTCTAGTTTTTCTGGTTCTTCTGGTTCTAGATTTTCTTCTTGTTGTCTTTCAATGGTTGGTGATTTTTCTTGGGGAACTTGAACAGAAATAATTACCCCTTGATTATTTTCAATTTTTTTATCTAGACGAACCAGAGGAGAAACACCCATCAAAGCGTATATTTCCTGTTCTAGGGGGGTCATTTCGACACAGATTTGTTCTACTTTAGGCTCTTCTCGACGGGAACTGCGTAAGGATATGCTTCTATCTTTTTCTTTTTTCGGAACGGGGATGAAATCGTTTTCTTTTTCGCTAGTTAGGTTTAGGGAAATTACGGGTAAATCTTCTTCTCCGGGACGACGTCTTCTGCGTCGGCGAATTTGGTTACTTCCTCCGTTTTGTTCGAGGTCATCTCCTAGGGTAAATTGTTCTGTTTCTTCGGCTAATTCTTGTGGGACTTTGATTTCTACGTCTGGTAAAACTAGGGTTTCAGTAGTTTTTAAAACAGGAGCAACCGCAACAGCTGTGGTGGTGGGGTTAACTGTTTCTAATTCTTGAGGTTCTTTCAGTCCTGGTAGGTGAGCTAAATAACCTAAACCGCCACAATGAGAACAAACTTGCCCAAATAATTCATAGATATTTTTTCCTTGACGTTTACGAGTTAATTCTACTAATCCTAATTCGGAAAGTTGGGCTATTTGTGGTCTAGCTTTATCTGCTCTCAGACTTTTGTTAAAGTGTTCTAGGAGCTTGAGTTGGTCTTGTTTGGAGTCCATATCGATAAAATCGACGATAATCACGCCACCGATATTGCGGAGACGCAATTGACGGGCGATTTCTGTAGCTGCTTCATTATTGGTCCAAAGTACTGTCTCTCGTGATGTAGCGGAACGAGTAAAAGAACCTGAGTTAACATCAATAACGGTCAAAGCTTCGGTCGGTTCAATTATAATATAGCCGCCTGAGGGTAAATCTACTCTTGGTTTAAGGGCTTCTTTGATCGCTGCGTTGATGCGGAAATAATCCAGAATCGACTGATGATTTTGATAGTGATCAATAAATACTCCTTCGGGAGGACGGCCATTACTCCAGTTACTCAACTGTTGTCTAACTCTTTTGAGTCCTGAGGGGGAATCTACTACTATACGATTAACTTCACTTGTATATGCTTCGCGTAATACTTTTTGAATAAAGTCATCATCACGATTTAACAAAGCCGGTGGTTTATGGTTATTACTTTGTTGTTCGATGGTTTCCCATTGACTCAGGAGGTTTTCTAAATCCTCCATAATCGCTTCTTCTGCTTTTCCTTCTGCTTCTGTACGCACTAATAAACCCATTCCTGCGGGTTTGATCAGAATTGCTAAGGCTCTTAACCGGCTGCGCTCATTTTCGTTTTTAATGCGTCGAGAGAGGTTGACTCCTTTGCCGTAGGGCATTAAGACTAGATAGCGTCCTGGTAAAGTGATATTACCTGTTAGTCTTGGTCCTTTGTTACCCGTTGGCTCTTTCATGACTTGAACGAGTACTTTTTGTTGTGGGGCTAATAATTCTGTGATTGCTCCTGCTGTTTTTTTCAGACGTAATGGACCTAAATCGGTGACGTGAATAAAGCCATTTCTTTCAGTATCTCCAATGTTAACGAAGGCTGCATCGATTCCGGGGATGACGTTTTCTACGATACCTAAGTAAATATCGCTTACTTGTTGATTACCTGATGTAACTATTAATTCTTCGATTTGGTCTTCGGAAAAAACAGCTGCTATATGATGCTGTTCTGCAATAATAATCTGTTTTGCCATGCAATTCCCTCAAAATTCCGATGAGAAATAACTTAAATTATCTGATTTGAACTTTTCGCGAGCTTCTCTAGTCGCTGCTAAAAAAGATTGCCAATTTAATTTTTTGTCAAAGGGGGAGATTTTTGTCCCGATACCTCCCCTTTGGTTAGATATTGAATGCTGCAAAGGGAATTTATCCTGATTGAGTTGTTTACCCGATACTAGCAGGTGGTAGTTAAGATCAAACCATAGTAAATTCATCCGGAGACAACTAGGTTGATGGATAGTTTGATCTAGTCCTAGATACTGTTTGATTAGATCTTTTAGCATAAATTGCTGACTTTTTCTAGTCTTTTCCCTGAATATCTAGAAGTAGCTAGTTAATTTGAGTTCTCAACATTTTAATTAATCTCAGTGATTGGGAAAAGAATGAACTACCTACAGTTCGGACTGATTAAGCTATATTTTTAGCGCAAACATCCCTTATTCTCGAGGATAAGTTAACTAGTTAGACTCGTAAATTGGGAGAAAAACTTTTGTTTGTTCGCATTCTAGTTAATTATAGCAAATAATGGCCAATTTAAACATCTAGGGGAAATATGCTAGAAATTTTTGTTTTAATTACTCTCAGTTTTGTTTTGGGTGCTCTACCTGTGATTAATTGGCTTAATTATACTTTAAGGGGGGAAAGACTCGATCGCCTGGGAACGGGTAATATTTCGGTATCTGCTGCTTTTTATCATGGTGGTAAGTTGGTGGGGATTTTAGCGGTACTTTCAGAAGCTGGTAAGGGTATTGCTGTTGTGTTGTTGGCTAGGTTATTGTTTCCTGGTGTAGCGGTTTGGGAGATTATCGCTTTAATCGCTTTGGTGACGGGACGTTATTTTCTGGGTAAAGGTGCTGGAACGACTAATGTTTTTTGGGGTATGGTTACTCATGATCCTGTTGCTACTGGTTTAGTTTTTTTGTTGGGGGGACTAAGTTTTTTGATTTGGCGTCGACGGAATGTCAGTCGGGTTTTAATCTTAATTTTTTTGGTGGTGGTGATGGTTTGGCGTCATTGGCAACAACCTGGTCTGATTACGGCTACGATGATGCTATGTTTGCTCCTTGGTTGGGTGATCGTCTCTATTGCTGATGATTTGAATTTATCTACGATTGGTGTTAACCGGGAGTCTGAGGGTATGTTTCGTTTTTTTCGCGGTAAGTCGAGTTTAATTCCTTTAGAAAATAAGCTAAAAGCGAGAGAAGTTGGTCAAAAAGCGGCTAATTTGTCTCTTTTACGGAATTGGGGTTATTTAGTTCCTCAGGGTTGGGTTTTACTTCCTGATGCTGAATTGGATTTTCAGAGGGAAGGGTTACAACCTAGTTTAGATCATCCTTTTGTGGTACGTTCTTCGGCTGTGGGGGAAGATGATGAGTTTACCTCGGCGGCTGGACAATATAAGAGTATTTTAAATATTACGAGCCACGAGGAGTTAGAAAGGGCGATCGCCCTGAGTCGAGATTCTTATCAAACCGATGCGGCACAAAAATATCGTCGGGATAGGGGACAAAAATCGGCAAAAATGGCGGTAATTATTCAAAAACAAATCAAAGGGGTCTTATCGGGTGTAGCTTTTAGTCGTGATCCTCTCGAACAAGTTGAGCAAGGGGTAGTGGTAGAAGCTTCAGCGGGTGAGGCTAGTTTAGTGGTATCGGGAAAGGTAACGCCAAAATCATACCGCGTTGTGGTTAAAGATGGTCCAATGCTGACTAATTTTGAGTTACAACCAGAGTCGGTGATTGAGGCGATCGCTAAAATTGCTAGAGATTTAGAGAATCGCTTTTTAGGTATTCCCCAAGATGTGGAATGGACTTATGATGGTCAACGTTTGTGGTTATTACAGTCTCGACCAATTACCTCTTTACAACCGATTTGGACGAGAAAAATAGCTGCTGAGGTTATCCCTGGTATCATTAAACCTCTAACTTGGTCGATTAATCGTCCTTTGACTTGCGGGGTTTGGGGGGAAATCTTTACTATAGTTTTGGGAAATCGTGCTGTTGGTTTGGATTTTGAGGCTACGGCTACTTTACATTGGGGGAGAGCATATTTCAACGCTACTCTTTTAGGTGAGATTTTTCGGCGCATGGGATTACCTAGAGAAAGTCTGGAGTTTCTCATCAGAGGCGCAAAAATGAGTAAACCTCCTGTATTATCTACTTTAGTTAATATTCCTGGTTTGTTAAGATTATTAGCGAGAGAATGGAATCTAGTTCAAGATTTTCGCCGAGACGATCGCCGTATTTTTCAACCTTTGTTAACTAGTTTACAATCTTTTCCCCTTGGGGATTTACCGGCAAAAATCCCGGATATTCTAGCAGGATTAAAACGGGCTACATATTATAGTATTTTAGCTCCTATTAGTTTAGCTCTCCGACAAGGAATCTTCAAGATAGATATAGCTACTTTAGATAACAGTTTCACACCGGAGGTGGAATCACTGCGATCGCTTTCTCAACTAGCTACAGATGCGGCTAAAATTATCCCGGTTGTCAACAATAAGGAACAATTATGCAACTATCTCTCTCAATCTCCCCAAGGTGAAGCAATTCTCGCTAAATTTAATACTTTACTATCTCGTTACGCTTATCTGAGTGAGACGGCGACGGATATTTCTGTACCGCGTTGGGGGGATAATCCTAGTTTAGTCGCCGAGTTGTTTTATCAGTTTTTCTTATCTCCCCTACCACCAGGTAGGAAAACTTCGACTAATTTACTAACTAAAATAGTCCAAAACCGACTTAATTTAAAAGGACGTGTCACCGAGGTTTACTCGCAACTGCTCGCTTATCTGCGCTGGAGTTTCTTAGCTTTGGGGGAAGAATGGGTAAAATTAGGACTATTACGGGATAAAAATGATATTTTCTGGTTAGAATACCCCGAAATCGTCGCGATTACCTCTAATCAAGATGAATTTAATCCTGAGATCATTTGGCAAAGACAAACTGAATGGGAAAAAATTAGCCAAATTGAAAATGTACCCTATGTTGTTTATGGTAATCATCCTGGGGACTTAATCCCTCAAGATTATAGCTTTTCAGCAGGAGAATTGCGAGGTATTGGTGCTAGTTGGGGAGTAGCTTCAGGAATAATCAAGGTGATTCGTAATTTTGACGAGGTTAAAGAGGTTAACCCAGGAATGATCGTTGTTGTACCTTATACTGATTCAGGATGGGGACCTTTTTTAGCCCAGGCGGGTGGTATTATTTCTGAAGTTGGTGGTCGTCTCTCCCACGGTGCGATTATTGCTCGTGAATATGGGATCCCAGCGATCATGGATATACCAAACGCTACGCAAATATTCAAAGATGGTCAACGGGTGAAAATTAATGGTCAACAAGGAGTTGTAGAAATATTGTCATGAGCAAAGGGATAATTTATTGTGGAGTTATTTCTTCTCTAGCGTTTTTATTATATCTAGGTAGTACTGGTTTAATAGATGAAACCGAGCCTTTATTTGCGGAAGCGGCTAAGGGAATGTTTACGACAGGTGACTGGATTACTCCCTATTTTAATGGCGAAACTAGATTTGATAAACCGCCTCTGGTTTATTGGGGGATGGCGATCGCCTTTCATCTTTTTGGGGTAAATACTTGGGGGGTACGTTTACCTTCGGCTTTAGGGGCGATCGCTCTGACTTTTTTATCTTTTTATACTGTCTTACGCTTTCACAAACATAGTGCTTGGTTAGTTCCTGGTATTATTAGTTTTAATTTCTATAGTCTGGCTTGGGGACGTATTGGTGTTTCTGATATGCTTTTAAGCGCCGGTATGGGTTGTGGTTTACTTTGTTTTTTTAACGGATATGCTGACGCACCTCAATCGTCAAAAAACCGAAGTTTATGGCAATTTCCCTCTCTCTGGTATGTTGGCTCGGCGGTTTCTCTAGCCTTAGCTGTGTTAGCTAAAGGTCCCGTGGGGGTAGTTTTACCTGGTTTAATTATCCTAACTTTTTTACTCTATGTGGGTAAGTTTAAAATCGTTGTTCAGGAAATAGGAATTATCTGGTTTACGCTGATTTTCTTGGTTATTTCTGTGCCTTGGTTTGTGTTAATTATTCAACGTCACAGTGATTATGTTGAGACTTTTTTTGGTTATCACAATCTGCGACGTTTTACCGAGGTTGTGAGTAACCATCCTGGACCTTGGTATTATTATTTTATCGTCTTGTTGATTTTATTTATTCCTTGGTCTCTTTATTTACCCGGAGCGATCGCTAATACTCAATTTTGGCGTCGTCGTTTTTGGAGTCAACAATCTCCTGAGGAACAATTACTTTTATTTGCTTGTATTTGGCTAATGGTCATTTTCGTTTTTTTTAGTATTTCTTCGACGAAATTACCGAGCTATATTT
>CALGKL010000299.1 GCA_937930495.1 uncultured Gloeocapsa sp. | reverse complement strand
CTGAGTGTTCAAACATTAAGAGGCGATCGCCGACTCCTATCCCTAATGCTCCTCCTGAGCCTCCTTCTCCGATTACGGTGCAGATTATGGGAACATCGAAGCTGAACATTTCCCGTAGGTTATAGGCGATCGCTTCTCCCTGTCCCAGTTTTTCGGCTTCTACTCCTGCCCAGGCTCCCGGTGTATCTATAAATGTAATTATGGGTAGTTTGAATTTATTGGCGTGTTCCATCAGACGGATAGCTTTACGATAACCTCCAGGGGAGGCCATCCCGAAGTTACGCACGACGTTGTCTTTAGTATCTCGTCCTTTTTGGTGTCCTATAATTACTACTGGTCTGCCGTCTATACGTCCTATGCCACTTACTATAGCCGGATCGTCATAACCGCGGCGATCGCCGTGTAGTTCTATCCATTCATCGGTGATAGTTTGGATATAATCTAGGGTGCTAGGGCGACGTGGATGTCTAGCGATTTGCAGTTTTTGCGCTGGTGTCAGGGAGCTAAAGATATCTTCCCGCATTTTATTGATTTGCTGGGTGAGATATTCTACTTGCTCGGTGACGTTAACGCTATTATTTTCTTCAGCTAGTTGACGAATTTCGTCGATTTGGGCTTCTAATTTAGACAGGGGTTTTTCAAATTCGAGAATAAAGGTTCTTTTTGCTTGTTTACTCATACTTACCTCCTATATTAGGGGTTTAAATCCGTGTTTTAAGGAAAATTCGCCGATTGTTTCCATTTTTTCCACGGTAATTTGATTGCGTCCCCAGGAAAAATTGGTATGATATTGCTCAAATTCTAATAGGATTGCTTCGGCGAAACAGGCGAACATCTGACGAGCGGGAACATCCATATTCACTATTTCCATAATTTGCCAGTCAATATCGAGGGAATGTTCGACTATCCCTCCTTTAAGCACGATTACTTCTGGGTGTTGCACTTTGGTGTCAAGATTTTTAGGATAACCGCCATCAATCATCACACAGGGTTTTTTCAGGGTTTCGACGTTGATTTCTACTCCTTTAGGCATACTGGCTACCCAGACGATGATATCTGCTTCTGGTATTGCTGTTTCTAGGGGCATTATTTTCCCGCGTCCTAATTCTTTTTGTAGTTCTTTTAGTCTTTCTTGATTACGTGCTACCAAAAGTAAGTCTGCGGTTGGGGTTTTACGCTCTAACCAGCGGCAAACTGCACTACCTATATCTCCTGTTGCTCCCACGACTGCTACTGTTGCTTTACTTAAGTCGATGCCTAGTTTAGCGGCTATTTGTTCAACCTGACGGGAAATTATATAGGCTGTATGGGTATTACCGGTGGTAAAGCGTTCAAATTCTAACTCGACGTTGCGTATTTGTTTATTGTCTTTGAGGTTAAATTCTTCAAAAATGATCGAGGAGAAACCACCTAATGCTGTGATCTCGATGTTTTCTTTTTGGGCTAAAGCCATGGCGTTGAGAATCTTACGGATTGCCGCTTTAAACCTTTTTGTGGCTAGCATTTCTGGTAAAAAGCAGGATTCGATATATTTACCTTGAATAGTTTGACCCGTTATACTTTTAACCGTAAACTCTTCGATTAGTGCTGGTGGTGCGGAACACCAAAAATCCAAACCCTGTTCTGCGTATTCTGGATACCCTAACCGCTCAGCTACTGATTGAGCGTGTTCTAAACTGGTAAGATGACCAATAAGACCAAACATCTATGACTCAAAAAATTTAATACTTTTACCGATATTACCGAAAAATGGGCTGTAATTACCCCGTTTTTTGCTATAAACGGGGTTTGATTGCCACTAAACTGTTTTGAGTCCGTGGGAAGACATACGCATAATTTCTCTGGTTGTAAAGCCAATATTACCTAAAGCTTCACCATAGCTAATCATAAAGTCTTCGACGAGGGCGTCTTTTTCCATGGCTAAAACAGCTGCGTCTGCTTCTACTTCGTTGAGCATTTGCCAAACGATGGGAAGATTTTGACGGTTTGCTTCTTCTATTTCGCTTTTGACGCTGTCAAAGTTAGCTTTTAACCAAGCCTCCCCAAAGTTAAGATGGGTATATTCGTCTTGAACTACGTTTTCGGTGATTTTACGGGCAAAGGGATCGGCTACGGGTATATAGAGATGGTAAGCGGCGATCGCGAAGGCTTCGATAATCAAACCTTGAATGACAAAACAAGTGGCGATTTTATCTTCTTTTAGTGCTGTTTGAAAGTTATTATGTAATCTAGAAAAGAATTCTTGAGCGTATCCCATGTCAGGTGTCACCCCAAGATTTTTCCCACAGGACATAAACCCTTTAGCGTGACGAGATTCCATTTTAGCTAAACGATTTAATTCTTCTTGATGTTCGCTTAATTTTTCACCAAGACTGATATAGTTTTGATAGGCTTCGTTTTCACCTTCAATGACTATCCCGTTGATTCGGCTATAGGCATCTTTATATTCTTGGCTTTGATAATCAAGCTCTTTAACTGTAGTAAGCTCTGTCATAATTTGAGTTTTGCTCCTGTTTTTTGTTAACTAAGTAGGATAAACTGAATCGTTCGCTTTTTTCTAGTATAAGTTTTCCGATCCTTTAAGATATATTTTCTTAATCTGAGAATAACCTATCACAACTATAAGTTCTGGTCTATGGTTTTACGATCTTTGACAAAAACACTAACTCTTGTTACTCTATGGTCAATTGCTTTGTTGATTTTATCACCTTTACTGATTGTTTTGTGGCGTTCTCTGGAATCAGGATTTGATAGTTATCAGGAAGCTTGGCTTAGGGGTAATTTTTTACTAGCTTTTGCTAATTCTACCATAGTAGCTTTGGGGGTGACTTTTTTACAGCTGGTTACTTCCGCTTTAGCCGGATACGCTTTAGCTAGATTTAAGTTTACAGGGAAAAGGGCGATCGCTCTATTAATCCTAACAACCCTTGTTATTCCTTTACAGATTTTGGTTATTCCGATTTTTTTAGTCCTCAAATGGGGACATTTACTCGATAGCTATGCTGCTCTAATTTTACCTACTGCTGCTAACGGTTTTAGTATTTTATTGATGAAGCAACATTTTGCCACTATCCCTATTGAATTGGAACAAGCTGCTAGCTTAGATGGAGCGAATCGTTGGCAAGTTTTGACCAATATTATTTTACCTTTATCTCGTCCCGCTTTGGTGACGGTTTTTCTGTTTACGTTTATTGGTGAGTGGAATGATTTATTTAAACCTTTGGTTTTCTCTACCAGTCCTAAACTAGTTACTGTACAATTAGCTTTAGCTAGTTTTCAAGAACAGTTTACCAATCGTTGGTCTTTGTTGATGGCTGCGGTAGTTATCGCTACTGTCCCGATTATATTCATCTTTTTGCTGGGACAAAGACAATTAATACAGGGGATTAGCAATACTGGACTCAAAAACTAGCTGTCGATTACTGATTCAACTGACGGCGCAATTCTTCCAATTCTACGTCTATCGCTGTTTTACGATCAGTAGGAGTTGAAGTAGGATCGGTGCTACTACCAGGGGAGGGTAAAGTTTTGGGAGCTGGTGCGCTATTGAGTGATGCTTTCATCGCTGCTAATTCCTCTTCTACGCCGCTACCTGCTTCTAGTTTTCGGAATTGATCGTCTAACCCTCCTCCTGCTATTTCCCCAATCGCTTGAGATTTAGCTTCTTCGATCATTACTTTTTCTTCCATACGCTCAAAAGCTGCCATAGCTGAGCTGGTATCTATACTAGATAGTGTACTTTGGAGTTGCTGATTAGCTTTAGCCGCGCTCGCTCTGGCTTTGAGCATATCTTTTTTGGTTTTGGCTTCGGAAATTTTACTCTCTAACGCCACTAGGTTGCGTCGTAATTCTTCAACTTGGCTTGTTTGAGCGTCTAGTTGTTGTTTTAAGACATTAGCTGTATCTGCATATGTTTTTTTTCTAACTAAGGCTTCCCGTGCTAGATTTTCGTCCCCTTTTTGGAGAGCTAGTTGGGCTCTTTGTTGCCATTTGTCTGCTTCTGAGATATTTTGATTGTATTGAGCTTCGGTGCGTTTTTGGCCGGCGATCGCTTGAGCTACGGCTTGACGTAGTTTAACTAAGTCTTGCTGCATATCAATGACTGCTTGCTCGAGCACTTTTTCCGGGTCTTCGGCTTTGCTAACTAAGTCATTTAAGTTGGCGCGAAATACTCTGCTAACGCGATCTAGTAATCCCATGATTAATCTATCCTCTTGATAATTGTTTGAAGGTATTTTTCTGCTGTGTCTAAAACAATAATAACTGTCTGCCAATTATTATATCATAGTTATTGCCTTTGTAACATTACCATTTTTGTCCCTACTACAGGATTGCGGGCTAGGGTAACCCCTTCATTATCCCTTATTTCCAGTTTCCGAAAGTTTAAAATTTGAGAACGATTTAAAATTTGATTAGCCATTTCCTGTTGTTGATTGGGGGTTAATTGGTACCAAGCTTCGGTTACTTGAATAATTAAAAGACTTTTGAGAAAATCTGCTTCTACTAAGTTTATTAAATTTTCGCTGAATTTGTCGGTAATTTCCCCAACCTCTGTTTGAATGGCTGCGATTAAACCTTGTTCGGGAATAATTTCTAATTGAGGTGAAGGTTGGGTGGGAATAATCACGGGTTGGGGTTGAATCGGAGTAATTATTTCCGGGATTGGGGTTTCTCCTAAATCGGTTGTTTCCTTGGTTGCGGTTATTTCTGTAACCGGGGAAGGAGAGTTAAGTTTTAATAACCAAACGCTGATACCGATAATTAGGATCGCGGTTATACTACCTAAGATAATAGGTAACCAGAATTTCTGTTTAGGTTGAGCTGGTGTGGATTGGGGTTGTTTTTCCCTATCGATAATTAAAGGTTGAGGTTTACGCGAAAGAGTAGTTAAATTTTGACTATAGTTGTATAAGTTTTCTAATTCCCCGGTATTGATTAAGTTTTCTTCTGGGTTGGTTTGAATTTGTGTTAGCAGTGTCTGTAATTGGCTGATAGTTGTCTCTAACAATTGGATGTTTTTAGCTTGAGAAGAGTTGTCCATTTT
>CALGKL010000298.1 GCA_937930495.1 uncultured Gloeocapsa sp. | reverse complement strand
AGTGTCAAAGAAGGAAATACAGTCGGAGATAGCAGTCCTGAAGCTAGAGATCACCAGATGAGTGTGGAGATTTCTTTAGCTAGAACAGAATATCAAGACGTAGATTTACAATTCATCGATTGTCCAGGATCTGTAGAATTTTTACAAGAAACCTATAACGCTTTAATTGGTGTTGACGCAGCAGTAGTGGTTTGTGAACCAGTTATCGAAAAGGTTTTAACCCTAGCACCGTTGTTTAAGTTTCTAGACGATTGGGAAATACCCCATATTGTTTTTATCAATAAAATAGACCGCGCTAACAACCACTATCAAGAAATTTTACAAGCTCTCAAAGAAGTATCGAGTCGTCCTTTAGTACCTCTACAATATCCCATTCACCAAGGACGAGATTTAGTTGGCTATATAGACTTAGTCACAGAACAAGCATATCACTATCACCCAGGAAGTCCTGCTGATCCGATTCCTTTACCTAAAGAATTGCAAAAGGAAGAACAACAAGCTCACGCCCAGATGTTAGAAACTATAGCAGAGTTTGATGATCATCTCCTGGAAGAATTACTAGAAGATATCGAACCACCCCAACAAGAAGTCTTCCAAGATTTAAAGAAAGAATTAGGTGCAGATCAAATTGTCCCGGTTTGTTTTGGTATGGCTGAACAAGATTACGGGGTTCGTCCTCTGTTAGATATTCTAGTCAAAGAAGCTCCTGAACCAGAATTAAGCGCCGCTCGTCGAGGACTGCAAAATCAAAGTAGTGATACGATCATTCAAGTTTTGAAAACCTATTATAATCCCCAAGGTGGCCGATTATCGGTAGTGAGGGTTTGGCAAGGAGAATTAACCGAGGGAATGATGTTCAATGACCTTCGGATAGGTAGTCTCTATCAATTATTGGGACAACAAACCCAGGGAGTGACTACAGCTAAAACTGGAGAAATCGTCGCCGTAAGTCGCTTAGAAGGAGTCAAAACCGGAGATCTCCTCAGCAACAGTACGGTTAAACCGAAAAAATTAACTCAGTTAGAACAACTCAAACCGGTTTATGCATTGGCGATCGTCGCTGAAAACCGTAAAGATGAAGTCAAACTCTCTGCAGCCATAACTAAATTACTCGAAGAAGATCCTAGTTTAGCTTGGGAACAACATGGAGACACTCACGAAGTCATTCTCTGGGGACAAGGTGAAATCCATCTCCGGGTAGCTTTAGAACGTCTCAAACGGAAATATAACCTACCTATGCAGACCCATTTACCCCAAGTTCCCTATAAGGAAACTATTCGTCGGGGGAAAACGGTTCATGGACGTTATAAACATCAAAGCGGTGGTCATGGTGCTTTTGGCGATGTCTATCTAGATATTAAACCTCTCTCACGAGGAGAAGGATTTAGTTTCCATGAGACTATTGTCGGGGGGGTTGTGCCTAAACAGTATATACCTGGAGTAGAAATGGGGGTCAGGGAATACTTGCAACAAGGTCCTCTGGGTTTTCCTGTGGTAGATGTGGATGTAACCCTGACTAATGGTTCTTATCACTCCGTGGATAGTTCCGAACAAGCCTTTAAACAAGCCGCTAGAATCGCTATGAGTGAGGGAATGCCAAATTGTGAGCCGATTTTACTTGAACCAATTCTTACCGTAACTATTTCCGCTCCCAGTGAGTTTACCTCAAAAGTATTGCAGTTAATTACGAGCAGAAGGGGACAAATTCTTGGTTTTGAACCGGTAGCTGATTGGAAAGGTTGGGATCAGGTCACAGGGTATTTACCTCAAGCAGAAATGCAAAATTTAATCGTTGAATTGCGTTCCCTGACTCTAGGGGTTGGCTTTTTCCACTGGGAATATGATCACCTTCAAGAAGTACCAGACAAAATAACTGCTAATGTGTTAGCTAGTAATGGTCACTAAAGTATGAATCAAACAGTAGCAGAGGTAATGACAAGTAATCCGATCACCGTTACCAGAGAAACTTCTCTGACAGAGGCGATTAAAATTATCGCCGAAAAACGGATTAGTGGTTTACCAGTGGTTGATGACCAGGGTAAATTGGTAGGGGTGATTTCTGAAAGCGATTTGATGTGGAAACAAACGGGGATAGATCCTCCACCATACGTTATGTTTCTCGATAGTGTGATTTATCTGGAAAATCCCGCACGCTATGAAAAAGAGGTTCATAAAGTCCTCGGACAAACAGTAGGAGAGGTAATGACCACCAAAGCAATTAGCATTGCTCCTGAATCTTCGGTTAAAGACGCCGCTCGCTTAATGCACGATAAACACGTTCGTCGATTACCGGTAGTCAACGAAGTTGGTCAGGTAGTTGGCATAATTACCAGAGGTGATATAGTTCGGAGCATGGCAGGTTTATAATGAGTATTACTCCAGAATCGGTTCAACAGTTAATTAATTCGGAGAATTTCGGCGATCGCATCAAAGGAATCAATCAATTACGTCATCTCCCCCGAGATGTTAGTTTTGCCATACTCGAACCTCTGTTAAAAGATGAAAACGCACGGATCCGTTACGCAGCGGTTAGTCAACTCGATACCTTGGGTCAATCTGACTTGAACAAAACCCTAGAACTATTGCGCGATCGCCTCTATAATGATTCGGAGGTTGATGTCCAAGCTGCAGCAGCTGATGTAATTGGGGGTTTAAAGTTAACCGAAGCCTATGGAGATTTAGAAAAGGTTTACTACTCTACTTCTGAATGGCTTATTCAAATGAGCATTATCGCTAGTCTGGGGGAATTTGGCGATTCCCGGGGTTTTACACTTCTAGCAGATGCGCTTAACTCTGATAATCCTTTGGTTAAAACCGCCGCTGTTAGTTCCCTAGGTGAGTTAAAAGACCCAAGAGCAATACCTTTGTTACTTCCCCTAGCTCAAGATCCTGACTGGCAAATTCGTTATCGTCTAGTACAGTCAATCTCCCATCTAGGAGTTACTCCCGAAGCACGTTCCACATTAGAAGTTTTAGCAAAAGATGCAGTAGAGGCGATCGCCTCTTCAGCACAACAGCTTCTACAAGGTTAAAGGTTAGAGGCGCCCAAGGCGCCTTACAAATGGGCGGAGAGAGAATCGAACTCTCA
>CALGKL010000297.1 GCA_937930495.1 uncultured Gloeocapsa sp. | reverse complement strand
AATTATCCCAATTGAGATTATTTCTAGAGAGTCTAATTTAGGGTGCGATCGCCAAATTTTAACTAGTTTAACTCAAGTATTAGAAACCTATCCTAGTTTAATTTATCTAGAAGACGACATTGTCCCCAATCCTTGTTTTTATGATCGAATGTGTAGGCTTTTAGAGGTTTACAGCGATTATCCTGAAGTTTTTTCTCTTAGTGCTTATGCTAATGTTCCGAGGGGATTTACTGAGATTATTAAAACAGATTTTATGGTTTCTAATCGTGTTTTTTGTTGGGGTTTTGCCACCTGGGCTAATCGTTGGCAAATACTGAATCTAATCAATAAACCCCCCCAATATAACCCCTTTGGTAAATATTATGATGTGCCTGCTAATATGCAAACCAAATTAACGATGATTAATCAATTTTGGTTAGAAAAAAATCAGCAAACAGATTGGAATATCACCTTTAACCTAGCAGCATTATACCATCAAGGAGTCCATATTACGCCGATGCAGTCTTTTGTTAAAAACATTGGTTTTGGACATCCCGAAGCGAAAACCTATAAAAAAACTGAACCGGATTGGGTTAATAGTGCCTATAATGCTCATAAAATTCCCAAGACCTTACCACAAAATTTGCAATTACCTGGGCCGCTGCAAAATTATTTAACAATAACAGAATTAATCGAATATCTACAAGTTAAAAACCTGTGGTTAAGTCCAGAGGATTTAATCGCTCTTTGGCCAAAATGTCACGATTGGCGGTTAAGATTATCTCTATTAAGCTGGTTTCAGAGTAATTTAGGCTTATTATTGAGTCGATGGCGACGAGGGTTAAAACTATGACTTAACATTAAATAAATATTTAAGCAAAAAAATGTTAGTTGCTCAGAAATTTAGGGAATATTCATACTGAATACAGTGTTTTTATTCCCAATGGAGTATAACGATGACAACTATTACCTGGATTAATAATGGGAGTGGTTTTTGGACAACAGACAGTAATTGGAATCCAGCCAGACAACCAAATAGTACTGATGTAATCGAGATTAATCGACCAGGGTTTTTACCCACTGTCACCCTTAATAGTCCCAGTCAAACACCAATTACCATCAACCAGTTAACTACTAAAGAACCACTTGTTTATATCAATGGTAGCTTAAGCACCAATGCTAACTCAGTAATGACCTTTGATGGAGATTTAGTACCAGGTGGAGATGGTAGAGATAATAAAAATCTAATTTTTCAACCAGATCAACCCGATGGGTTTGCTGATGATCAGAGTATTTTGGCTCAAATATCTGTAGGGTTTACCAACCAAGGTACAATCAATATCATTAATGGTGGTTTTCTCTTATTAGGAGAGGGAACGAATTTACCCGTTGTCAACCAAGGTACGATTAATGTTGGTAATGGGACAACCAGAGGACGTTTACGGTTTAATAGTTTCGATTGGTCTAACCAGACAGGAACAATCAACCTCAATTCCGGATCAGAACTAGTATTGGGTAATCAGTTTCGCCTTAGTCGCATTGGTACGGTTAATCGCCTAGGGAACAACACAAAAATAATTATAGCTGGGCTACTCAATCTAGATTCTACTTTAGCACTCAATAGCACTACGGGTAATTATATTCTTCAGGGTGGAACCATTAAAGGTTCAACTATCACTCAAACCTCACCCAATAAGCTGGAGTTTACCTCTTTTGAGCAAGCAGGAGGACAAAATGTCCTGGAAAATTTAACCAGTTTATCAGGAAACCTAGATTTAACCCCAGAAGGATCAGCGGTAATCCTCAGAAATGCTAGTGCAACAGCGATCAGTGGAGTAGCTAATCTAGGCAAAAATGCACAGTTAGTGATTGAAAGTACTTCAGGGACAACAACAGGTATCGGTAGTTTCAATGAAACCATTAATCTTGGAGAGTCAGCTAGTTTCAGAGTCAGCGCTATGGATCCGAGTGTTATAGGGGTAAGAACCCTTACACTAAGTTTACCTAGTGCTTCTAGAATCAACATGAATAGTCCTGGCGCTACAGTAGGTAGTGATATAGTTGTTAACGGTGTTGAACAAAACCGAGGAATAGGGGTAATTAACAACTTTGGGATGATTACAGCCACAGGTAGTGGTAATAGAATCATCAATCCCGACCAATTTATCAACGCTCGTGGAACAGGAACTAATATTGGTAAAGTTATCGCTCAAAATGGTGCTAATCTGCTCATAGGTGATACCAACGTTAAACAAAATGGCTCAGCAGGAGCTAATAGAACCGTCAGAAATAGGGGAGAAATCACAGTTAATGGCGCTACGGTTACCTTAATAGGGGATTTTGCTAATGAATCTAACGGTGTTATCAACTTACAAGATAATAGTATTCTCAAACTCCAAGGACCATTTAACCCCTCAGATATAACCACAGGTACGTTAACCAGAAACCCTAGTAGTAGAGTAGAAATCATTGGCACATTACAACCTGAGGGAGCAGATACAACATTAAACCTGACTGGTAAAGGGGACTTTTTCCTCAATGGTGGGGCAATTAACAATGTCAGTGTAGTCCAAAATCAATCAACTGGACAATTACGATTCACCAATAATAACAATAACGTTATCCTCAATAACGCAGTTGTGGAAGATACCCTTAACCTAACTGATGCTAACGCGGTTGTCACTCTACGCAATGGAGGAAGTTTTACAGGAACTGCGACGATTGGTAATAACGCAGCGTTGGTGGTTGATAATACAGATCAGATAGTACCAAATCAACAAATCAATTTCCCAAATCAGACTCTCATTCTCAATAGTAGTGGTGCGGTCTTTGGACCACAGGCTACTGATACGGTTATTTTGGGGGAAAATGCTACAGTACAGTTAAACGCAGCTAATACCTCTATTACCAGTGATTTAGGAGTAAAAACCGGATCAGTGATAGGTGCAGGGACAATTATTAACCGCGGTGGTATTACTAGTACTAACCAAAATAGTATTCGTCCTGACCGATTCCAGAACCTAGGAATTGTTAGCGCTTTACCCGGAAGCAATCTAACGGTAGGTGGAACGACTTTAGCAGGAGATGGAGTAGCCGTTGTCAACTATAATAGTAGTAATAAAACCCTAACTGATGGAACTTGGGAAGCTAATAGTGGTACTCTCAATCTAAATAGCATTCCTGTAGAAAATAATGCCGCGGCGATCGTTATTCGTGGTACAGGACAAATTCAAGGACTAACTAATTTACGTACCAACAGCAATAGTTTTAGCCTATTCAATAGCGCTAGTTTTACCACTGATAGTGCTTTTACCAATAGTGGTGAATTGGTTATCGCCAATAATAGTAGTTTTAACGTCAATGGTACTGACTTTACCCAAACTGGTGGTAACTTATCCGCTCATGGTAACCTTTCTGCTCCACAGGTTAATATTCAAGGAGGAGAAGTCAATCCCGGTGGTTTAGACGGTTTCGGTACCTTAAACATCACAGGTAATTATACTCAGGGTACTGATGGGGTTGTCAATATTGAATTAGGAGGAGTTCTTCCAGGTTCATTTGATCAAATTAATATCACTGGTAACGCTGCATTTTCTCCTAATACCGTCGTTAATGTTTCTTTAGCTAATAATATAGGAGACTTTGTCTTC
Source organism: uncultured Gloeocapsa sp. (assembly GCA_937930495.1). Taxonomy (GTDB): domain Bacteria; phylum Cyanobacteriota; class Cyanobacteriia; order Cyanobacteriales; family Gloeocapsaceae; genus Gloeocapsa. The sequence goes on along the minus strand of CALGKL010000297.1, from coordinate 485 downwards.
CAAGAGGGAGATATTGTTACTATCTTTAATTTTACTAGTGGGACTAATCTCAACAATATTACTTTTAATCTCCCAAATTTATCAGACGATTTAGAGTTTGTCCCCCAACTCAACCCCAATAATATTACTTTGGTTGTTCGTAATACTTCAGGAAATACCCAACCAGGAGTTATTCAATTCGCCGCTAACAACTTCAGTGTCAACGAAGATGGTACAGTAGTTAACGCCATCACCCTGACCAGAACTGGTGGTAGCGATGGAATAGTCAGTGTCACCCTCACACCCTCTAACGGTACAGCTACAGCTCCCGGAGACTTTGATAATGCACCCCTAACCGTCACCTTTGCTGACGGAGAAACCAGTAAAACCGTAACCATCCCCATCGTGGATGATCCTGTGGTGGAAGGAAACGAAACCGTTAACCTCACCCTCTCTAACCCCACCGGTGGTGCGACTCTAGGTACACAAACTACCGCCGTACTTAC
>CALGKL010000296.1 GCA_937930495.1 uncultured Gloeocapsa sp. | reverse complement strand
GATAGTAGCATTTGGAGTCATGGAAGTATCACAGCGGCTTTAGCGGGTGCTTTAGCAGGTTATGATTTAACAACAGAAGAATTAACAAAAAGAGGCTCAAAAGATAATCTCTCCCACCCCTATCTAGCTAGCTTTACCTTTTCTCCTATACAAGAATTAATCAAAGCCAGTCGCAAGATGAAAGACTTTTGGGCTGGTTCATGGATATTACACTATCTTTCAGCCAAGGTATGTTGGGGTTTAGCCTTAAAATATGGACCTGATTGCTTTATCTATCCCAATTTATACGCCCAACCTTTAATCGACCATTGGATTAGAGAAAAATTTGGTGATTGGGTTAAACAACCAAGCGATCGCGCCTTATTAACCGCCGGGTTTCCCAACGTACTAGTCTTAATCTTACCAGAGGGCAAAGTAGCAGCAGCGATGCAACAGGCCAAAAGCCTATTACTCGAAGAATGGCGTAGAATTGCAGACTTAGCCTTAGAAGAATTACAAGTAAAACGTCACTGGTTACCCCAACTTAAGTCGGAAAGTAAAACCTGGAAAGGTTGGTTAGAGGCTCAATGGCAAACCTATTGGACAGCTGTACCCATTGGTAGTAAGGAAGCAAAATTAAAGAGTAACAGTTTAACCTATTCACCAGATCAAGTAGAGGAGTGGATTGAGCAACAAAATCTAGCCTATGGTTTAAAAGAGAAAACAGCCCTATTTGATCAAAAAGAGAGAGAATTTCTCTTCAACGCCGCCAAAGAACGTCAAGAAAAACAAGGTAGACACTTTACCATTAATATAGGTTCATGGTGGGCGCCGATATTTGACCAAACCCGTTTAGCCCTAGCAACGGTTAAAAACGCTCGCAGTTGGGAAATACCTACGGTATTTGGACCACGTTCCACTATTTCTGGGATAGGTTGTGTGGTACATCCCCAAAACACAGACTGGATTAGTGAAAGAGAAGCCAAGGAATACTGGCAATATAACGCGGGACTTTTTGACGGTATTGAACAACTCAACGCCACCGAAACAGTAAAAAGAGTCTTAGAAAAGATTCTACCCAAATTACTCAAATTAGATCTTATTCCCTCCTATCCCGACTTAACCTCAGGAGTAGCAGGTTATCTCAGAGTCAACGGTAAAGAAGCCCAGGAATACTTTGAGAAAGCTTGTCAGGGTATTTTTGAGCAATTTCGCCATCAAATCGATATTTCTCACGAAAAATGGGGAATTCCCTATATAGACGCCCAAAAACCCAGATATCATCCTCGTTTACTCAATGCGGGTTGGTTAATGGAAGATGTCAAAGAAGAAATCACCGAGGTAAGCCAACTGAGAAATCAACTGCAAAAGCAGATTGACTCCTACTATCCCCAAAATAATCCCACAGATTGGTACGTTTTAGCCGCAGGGGATGGGGATGATATGAGTAAATGGCTCAAGGGTAAGAAGATGAAAACCTATAATGACTATATCCCGACCGGATTAGATAAATCCTCTGCAGAATTTAGAGAATTTCTAGAAGTTAAGAAAAGGATGGGACCATCTACCCATAATGCACTCTCAAGGGCGTTATTAGACTTTTCTAATCAACTTTTACCCTATCTTACCGAGACTAGATACAGCGGGAGATTGATTTACGGTGGTGGAGATGACGTTTTAGCCTATACCAACCTGTGGGAATGGGATAGATGGTTATGGGATGTGAGACAATGTTTCCGTGGCGATGAAGATAGGGAATTTGATAACCAAGGTCATTATTGGTATTGGCGAGATACAGCTAACCTTCCCGAAAACCTGCAAAATCGACCTCTATTTACCATGGGAAAAGAAGCTACCATCAGCTTTGGGATCGTTATCGCCCATCATTCCGTCCCATTGGCGATCGCCTTAGAAAATCTTTGGTTAGCAGAAGAACAAGCCAAAGAACATCAAACCCCAGACAAGAATAAAAAAGATGCAGTACAAGTAAGGGTTATCTACGGTAACGGTAACATTCTTGAAGCTACTAGTAAATTCAAGGTTTTTAATTCCTGGCAAGAACTCTTATCGATACCAGGGATAGAGAGTAGTTTATTGGAACAAGCAGCCAATCTCTGGCTAGATCATCCCATACCCTGTGAAAGTGCGATTAATCCTTGGATAAAAGCTTTTTGTGAACGGAGAGAGAAATTAACAGTGGAAAATGAACAGGAATTCTCTACCAAACTCAGTAAGTTTTTACAACAACTATGGCAAACCACACCCCCAACAGACTTAAACCTGACGGTCAAAAACTGGTTAAAACTAGCAGCCTTTACCATTCGTAACCGTCAAATCCAACTAGGAGTTTAACCCATGTACTGGTATAGCATCACTCCCCTAGACATAATTTTACTCCGAGATGCCAAACCCTTTTCTCCAGGAGCTAGGGCTTGGGCTAGTAGTACCTTTCCCCCTAATGGACATACTATAGTAGGTGCCTTAAGGAGTATCCTCGGCAATAAAACAGATATACAACTCAAAGGCGTCTTTTTCTGTCGAGAAACAGCCAATCAAGATGATTTAGAATTATACTTCCCCCGTCCCCTTGGTTTTTACCAGAATAAAGCACTCATTCCCCTAGCTTGGTACGATCGCCATTGTCTTAATCAGGTGATCTCGGATCGACAACAACCTTGTCCACTGGTAGCAGAGACAATAGAAACAGAACAAGAAAAAGAAAACCAACAAGAAAAGAAATACCGTCAATACCTCCCCTGGGATGTGGTAGCTAAATACCTAGAAACCGGAAAAATAGCCGATTCAGACTGGGAATTACAACACCCTGGAGAAGATAAACCCTGGAAGATAGAAACCCGTTCCCATAATACTATTCAACCAGATACTCAACAAGTCAAAGACAGTGATGGTTATTTCGTCGAAAACGCTATACGTTTAAAGCCAGGATGGAAACTAGCGATCGCCCTTGATGAAGATACCCACTCTAGTATCTCTAACCTAGTTCCTTTAGACCTGCGTTTAGGGGGGGAAGGACATAGAGTAATCCTCGAAAGACAAGAAAACCTCGACCAACAGTGGCAGAAACTATGGCGACTATCCCAAGAAAATCGGCAAAAAACCCAGAAAGCGATCGCCTATCTAATCACCCCTGGAGTATTTGAACGTTACAGTCATCATCAAGCGATGTGTCGTCCCTATCCTTGGGAATGGAAGCTAACAGAGGGATTAGTCAGCTTCGTCACCGATAAAGCCATACCCATTGCTTGTCGTA
>CALGKL010000295.1 GCA_937930495.1 uncultured Gloeocapsa sp. | reverse complement strand
CAGTAACTGACCCTCCCGGGCAATGAATACGTAGTACTCCCGGTCTTGAGTAACGTCTTCTTTTGCGTATCCGTGCCGAGCCAAAACTTCCTGCGTAGTAAATAACTTAAGGGTACTATCAGCCTTATTAGAACTACCTGCGTCTAAAGTGGTTTCCATAGGGTTTAACACCGTATCAGTATTGGCTTCCAAACTGCGAGTCTCTGCCCAGTTTGGTTCCGATGGGACTGGGTTCAAATACTGAGTTCTTTGCTGCTCAGTAGGTTCTGGACTGATACCGAACTCTCTCACAGTCATACACGCCACTTCACAAGCTGTAATACAAGACCCGTCCTCCTGAACAGATTGATTGTTAATACCGACGGTTGATAAGCTAGTCTGGAACCTTATCTTGGGTAAGTTCATAGGCTTAACTACCCCTATAATATCATTATCAACAGTGGTAGGCGGTCCTTCTATAGCTACCTTCAATAGTACCTTGTTAGCCGAAGGTTTTTCGTGAGGCAGTCGGCCGTACCGTTCATAATAGGAATCCACTACAAATTGACCCGGGGCCAATGCCAATCTACCTCCCCGAGGATTTGGCAAATAAACCACTTGATCGGAAGCGTTCACGTACTTGAATTTCATAAGTACCTCCGGTTCCATTTCTTAAACTAACTGGCGGTCCACGTAGCCGGTTCAATCCTTAAACACCCACTACGCTCCGTCTAATCCTCGTCCTCCATAGTATCTAAAAATAACTGCTTGACTTCCCACTTACACTCCTTCAACAGCGCCTTAGCGCTTTCGTAACAACAACAACTATTCATCACTATGTCCACAATCCAAAAATGAGCTACCGGCATCCTGTCTTGCAGCGGCAAGCGGTTTAACAAGCACTGAAGCAAACGCGCCTCTTTTTCTACCTGATCCCAACAATCGTCAATTTTGCTCCTCCTAGATTTTTTGGTTGTAGGATTGGGTTCTAATGGGTCCCCGCTCAAATCAGGATCCTGAGAAGAGTGCGGATCTTTCATGTTCACTCCTTTTTCAAATCCGGCCTTAAACAACCCCTTCTACCGTCACTAGCTAAAAAGGGGTGAACCGGCTAATTCATAATAATGACCGCCGATCCACCCCTTAAGGGCCGAACCCACCCTAATATTATACGCCCCAAATCGAGCGGGTCTACACCAAAGTGCCTCGGGCGTAGAATCTGGGATTCACCACTTTCTGAGCCGAACGGGTCATCAATCCGCGCCGACTAACGAAATCATCCAAAGTAATAGTCGGAGTAGAAATCAACCCCTGATACACCGCGTGGACGTATCCGGTATCCAAGAAATTACCGCCCTTGGCACCCATTAGCCACTCATTGGTAGGATAGGCGCTATCCTTGTAGCACTCCCAATCGCCCAAGGTGCCAATCTTCCTAATACCAGCCACGCCTGCTTGAGGCGGCGCCTTCACAAAACTCGGCACCAAGGTTTCCACAATGTTGGCCACGTTCATACCCATCACGATCCAGTTACCCTGAACCCGTTGAGTGTTTTGGAAAATCACGTTGCTGGTCTCAGTGAAGGCATCAACAATGATTTCCTTGTGGTCCTTGTAGGACACCCCAACAGGAGGAGTAGGATCAAACTGAACCGGGCTAGAAGCGTTGAAAGCAATCTGCCGCAAGTGGCGGATGATCTTTTCGTTGATCTCCTGAGAAATGCGGTTAGTCATCAACGTGACCAACTCAGTTTCCGCCACAATACCGTGAACAGCTAGCAAGTCCTGCTCGGACTCCATACTCCAACGGGCACGCAAGCGGTTAGATCGAGTAACCACTGGACTAGAAGTGAGTTGGATCTCCAACTCAGGCACCAAGTCCGAAGCCTCCATGTCGTACTCGTAGGTACCAGTAATAACGTCAGAGTCCGAATGCGACGCCGCAAAGGTAACGTCATAAGCGCCCGTAGCGTAGTTAATGGTGTTAGCTCCACCGCTAGCCACGTCGCCTATCAAATTACCATTACCGTCGTCGGTCACCACTAACGTACCATCCGTCAAAGACACTGTACCAGGCCTCACCGGTTGGTAACTCAAAGTGCCCGTCAGTCTATCGCTAGTAGTAGTACCCAAAGTCTCGTTTTCCACCACCTCATCCGTATAGTGGAACGAACGCTCAGGCCCGGCCTGAGCGTCGAAGATCTTGCTACCTCGGGTGATTTTGCCCTTGGTACGTCCAGCCACCGCGTCCATATAGAACACCAGCCCGGTTGGGGCGGGTAGAGGCTGAACGCTAACCAAGTCAGCAGCTACCAAGTTAGCAAACACCATACGAATAATGGGAAACACGTACTTTTCGTAAGTACCCACTTGCAACGTTCTAGTAGCCTCATCCATGCGGTTGTAGTATTGCAAGGCATTCTCTAGCAAGGTAGCAGTCAACGCCCTACGGTAGGGATCCTCCACTCCCTCCAAGAAGTTCACCGTACCATGCTTTTCCCAGCCCCGCATATATTTACCGGGCATGCGGCTCCATCGCTCAGCCAACATCAAACCTCGCTCAATCACACTTTCGTAAGTTTCGTATAGCGGGCGGTCTTCCCGCAACCGTTGCGCCTTAGTAGTCATAACAAACCCTCCTTTAGTAGTTAAATGGAAATTGGTACTGCTAATTGAGCCTTATACAGGCTTACCCCATCCATGCTTCCTAAATGGTTCTACTGCTTCAGCCGTCGAACCAAACACTCCATCAAATTGGCAGCTTTCGCAGTACCCTCGCGGGCTGGTCCCTTAGTAGGCTTGCGGCCTTCTACCAGAGGAGGCAGGTCACCGGGGTAGTCGCGTTTGCCTTTCATCAGCGGAACCACGATACTCTCTACCAGGCTCCTAGCTTGCCTGATGGTCTTGCACTCACCAAGCTGTTTCTCAATAGACTTCAATGAGGGGTAACGATTTACCAACCCCTCCACGTAACGATTCACCTGCTCCCGACGGTATCGGCGAACTAGGGCCTCCATAAGCCGCAATGACGCCTCCGTCCGACGCTGGTGTTCTACGACTTGTTTCTGTAGACTACGAATCCTAGACTCCAAAGCCTTCTTGGTTTGACGCGCCTTGGTCAATAGGGTCTCCCCTAACTTGATAGCCGTATCATACCGTTCCTTCAACTCCCGGTGGCGGCGATAAGCGCTTTCCAGCACTCGATCATGCCGCTCGTCGGCGTCTAGCAGGGATTCCCGCTTAGGAGGAAGTTTCTCTGGCTCCTCTTCCTTCTTTTTCTTATCACATTGCTCAGCCTCGCGCATCTGACGGATAACGCGATTGATTTCCTCACTGCGGTTGCTCAGCGCCCCGCGCAAATTCGCAACGTCGGTACTAAACTCAGCTTCGGTAATCACCCCCAATCCGGCCAAGCTATCGCTGACCTTTTGCGAATGTTCAAGCAACCCTTCCAGCGTGGTTTTCCCACTGCTAAGATACTGTCCAGACGCTTCTAATACCAAACGCGCCCGGGCCACTCGATCGGAAGACTCTTTCAAATTGTTACTCATGGGTTTTTTCTCCACAGCTACTAGGAAAATACGTGAACCGTTAGAGGTCTTCAAACTCTCTACCGGGCGAGTAACCGCTACCGCGACACTCGGTTGATAAACAAAATCAAACGTGTCCAAAACGTAATCATTAGCCTCTACTATCTCGTCAGAACCCTCAGTCCTGGTACTGCCAGAACCCCGGCTACTAACAGCAACGGCAACTCCGTTGTCAAAATACTCCCTCAAAATCAACCCTGCTGGGGTATTAAAAATCAAATGAGTAGCATAAATAATTCCATCTTTACGGTGTACGTCCTCCACTAAATGACTCAAACCTAAATTATTGTGCCCATGAAGCCGGGTGTTGCCCGATTCTGGATGCTCTAGCTCGCCTAGTACCGATCGCTCTCGCAAGCGCTTGTAAAAAGAAGACCCCTCAGACAATACCCTGTCCCACAAAGCAGAAGGGTAAATACGTCCGTTTTGATTGCGAACGTTTTCTACTTGACAAGGGCCGGTCACCCGTAGCCTTCGAGAACGGGATAATAGCTCTTGAAGTATGCTGTCTTTTTGACCCCGCCATTGCTCAATCAATACCTCGTTGCCTGTCTGCTCTACTACTTTGGTAAAAGACTCAAACTGAGGCAGTACTAAAGACTCCCTAAGACCGTCCTCTGTAGTGTATTGCTTAACCCACTTGTCCCCAGGGACCAAAAGGGTTTCAACTAGCAACTTAGGTTCCGCCATAACCAACTCCTAGGTTAATCCCACTGGTCGTTATTACTGCCCAATATCCAGCGAAAACGATCTAATGGACCAATTCCCGACCACGTGTCTTCTGGTTCCGGCTCTATAGGTTCCCATAAACCCCTAGTAAGATCCAACTCTATGGCATAACAATTCCAAACCGCGTCAATAGCCCGGTCAATATCGTAAGGACTCAACTTCCAGCGCCGCAACAATCGCCTCGCTTCGTCCGGCTCTATCAAATAAGTATCCCCATTCGGATAACATACCTTCAAATCCAACTCTCTAAAACCCCGGTAAAACCTCAAACTAGTAACACTAGGGTCGTAATTAGGCGTCAACCTAAGCACAGCTCACCCACTTTCCTTATCGCCCCATATACTCTTTCTCAATTGCTCCCTAGTAAATTGGGGGTACATACGGCT
>CALGKL010000294.1 GCA_937930495.1 uncultured Gloeocapsa sp. | reverse complement strand
AGTGCCAACGGCTGTTAACCGACACAATAACAGTTTAAGTCCGGATAATGTGATCTTGAATTCTATTTAGTACGACCAAAAAGGAGGAAAGATAGGGATACAGTCAAGCCTTGAACTGAGTGGTTTGTTAAGTGTGTCGATATGTTATTGTGTTTTCGCTGTAAACCTTAGTAAGAAGTAGAATTTTAATCCAGGAGTAAGAAATCAGATTGCATCTTTGTTGGCCCACCTCGTTTTTCTGAAGGTGGGCAAAATTCTGTCAATATTTGATTGTTAAGTTTTGTTAAAAAATTCTAGGGAAAACGAGGGTTTTTGCTATATTAAAGGTAGGCACAAAGGAAGTGAGACAGAAAGCTTCCTACGGGGTTAGAAGGTTAAAGCAAGTGCCAACCGCTGTTAACCGACACAATAACAGTTTAAGTCGCGATAGTGTAATGGTGTTCTCTATTTGTTCCGAGCAAAGGAGGATAGAAACACAATCAAAGCCTGAATCGGCTGAGTGGTTTGTTGGGCGTATCATTGGGTTATTGTGTTTTTTTTGTAAACCTTAGTAGTTGAAATTAATCTAGGAGTCAAAAATCCGATTGTTTATAAACCACCTTTGCCCACCTTTGAAGGAAAAGGTGGGCAAACTATTGGAATTTTTGTTTTTGGCGAGTGACAAGACTTAAAGTTAAAAAGTAAGTAGCGATCGCTGCTGCTAAACCAACAATAAAGCTACCGACAGAGAGACTAATCAGAATATCTGTGCCCAGGTTGAGCAACTTTGACCAATCATCCGTTAAGGTAAATTGCTCATCAGAGATAAAATAACTCCCTAGGACAAATTGACCTATTTTAAAATTAAAGAAAAACAGAGGAGCATAGGTTAGAGGATTACTAACCCATGTTCCTAAAGCTGCGGCCAATTTATTTCCCCGCAACAGAAAAGCTAAAAGAACTCCGATAATCGTCTGAAAACCAAACCAAGGAAAACAACCAGCAAAGACACCACAAGCTAGTCCACGAGCGATGACCTTGGGATTACCTTCTAGACGAAGCAGACGGAGATAGTAATAACGAATCGCACGTAAACATTGAAGTTTTTTCTGTCTAGGGGGATAAACTCTTAATTGTTTTCTGGTTTTGCTATTCATCGAGTTTTACTCTTCGGTTTGTTCTTGGTTAGGTGAACCTGGGGAAGCATTATAGAGAGCGTCTAGTTTCTCTCTAGCATCTTCTACAGAGACTGAACGCATGACTAACAAGGGTTCTTTGATAATTCTACCTTGGTCATCAATTAATTCCGGATGAGTTACTCGGGATTCTCTGGTTTGAGGACGAGGGTATTTACGGGTAGAGTCATAGCTAACGTTGATTAGGCTGCGGATCAAGTTGCTAATCGCTAAAAAGGCAATGACGGTAAAGGCTATTATATATAAAATATGCAACATTTGTCTATTCTCCTGGTGTGAATAATTTTACTGATTTTTTAAAGAACGCCATTTCATGGCTACTTGCCAACATTCTGTGACTAATTGATGCCAAGGTAGTAACATGGAAGCTTCGATGCCTACTTGAGCGTTAGTTGCCTTTAGTAGCATTTGTGCGGTACTAACTTCTTCTTGACATTGTTTGACTCTATCTAGGAGTTGGGTTTGTTCTAGGTCTGATAAAAAAGTAATTTGTTCGGTTTCTAAAAAAGAACGGGAGCGAGAAAACCAATATTGGAAATCCTCTAAAAGTGGTTCTAAAATTTCTTTAAGTAATCTGTTTTCGGTGGGTTGGTAAGAAGACATCTTTTCTAAAATAGTTTACTATCTTTATCTTTATCTTAGCGTCTTTTACAAAACTTTATATAAATTAACAATATTTTAATAAATGTTCCCGCAGGATCCTCGTCATGACCAAATCCTACTTTTGACTACCTTCTTATTAATAGGGGTAATGAGCAGAGATTGGAGTCTGAGGTTAGATTTAAGTTTGGTAATACTAATAAGTACACTTGGCACACAAATAATCGGCTCAATACTTTCTCAATCAGCAAAAATCAATTGGCGTAGTGCCTTAATTACCAGTTTAAGCCTAATCTTGCTGTTACGCGCTAACCATTATACCACAATGGCGATCGCTGGTTGTCTAGGGATTAGTAGTAAATTTTTATTACGTCTTAAGGAGAAACATATTTTTAATCCGGCTAATTTTGGTATAGTTAGTGCTTTAGTACTGACTCCTGACGCTTGGGTATCACCGGGACAATGGGGAGCTGATAGCTGGTATTTAATGCTGTTTTTGAGTACTGGGATGATGATTGTGCAAAAAGTAGGACGTAGAGATACTTGTCTGAGTTTTTTATTAGTTTATAGCGGTTTAATCATCGGACGTAACCTGTGGTTAGGATGGGGTTGGGATGTGATAGAGCATCAACTGAGTAATGGGTCATTGTTACTATTTGCCTTTTTTATGATTAGCGATCCTCGTTCCACACCCAAAGCGGGAATCAGTAGAATAATTTGGGGGGTTAGTCTAGGGGTGGTTAGTTTTAGCTTACAAACTATTTGGTTTATCCCTACAGGGTTGTTTTGGTCATTATTTATTTTATCCCCTGTCACCATCTTACTAGATTGGTTCTGGTCTGCACCAGAGTTTCAATGGCAAAAGTCCTGAAGATGAACAATTATGAAATTTATAGGATTATGGCTAACTTTAATTATCGGTTTAACTGGGTTTAGCCAACCAGTATTAGGGTTTTGTGGGTTTTATGTAGCTAAAGCTGATACTCAACTGTATAACCAAGCTTCTCAAGTAATTATCGCTAGAGAGGGCGATCGCACGATTCTAACGATGGCTAAAGATTATCAAGGAGAAGTACAAGATTTTGCTCTAGTTGTACCTGTACCAGTTATTTTAGAACCAGAACAGGTCAGAGTAGGTAACGGGACTATTTTAGAACGTCTTGATGCCTTTAGTGCACCGCGTTTAGTGGAGTATTTTGATAGCAATCCCTGTGAGACTATTGTTTATGAGGAAATGGATGGTATTCCTGCTGCTCCAGGTGTTACTGAAGAAGCTAGGAGAGTGGAAAAAAATAGCTTAGGGGTTACTGTAGAGAGAAGCTTTACGGTGGGAGAGTACGATATTTTAATACTGAGCGCTAAAGATTCCAGGGGTTTAGAAACCTGGTTAAAACAGAATGGTTATCAAATTCCGGTGGGTGCATCGGCGATTTTACATCCCTATATTCGTCAAAACCTCAAATTTTTTGTCGCTAGAGTTAATTTAGCCGAATATGGGGCTAGGGGGTTTCAATCTTTACGTCCTTTGATGATTGCTTATGAATCTCCCCAATTTATGTTACCTATTCGTCTAGGGATGGTCAACGCCCAAGAATCACAAGAATTAATCGTTTATCTACTCTCTCCCCAGGGAAGAGTGGAGTTAACCAATTATCGCACCGTTGAAATCCCCTCGGATGTGGAATTACCCGAATTTGTCCAGCAGAAGTTTAATGATTTTTATACCTCTATGTTTACTAATAGTTATCTAAAGGAGAATCGTAACATAGGGTTTTTAGAATACGCTTGGAATATGAGTTGGTGCGATCCTTGTGCAGCCGATCCTTTGACTCAAGAGGAATTGGAACAAGCGGGGGTATTTTGGTTAGATCATAAACCTGATGTCTTTATCACCCGTTTACATTTGCGTTATACCAGAGATAAATTTCCTGAGGATTTGAAATTTCAAGATACAGGTAATCAGGAACTATTTCAAGGTAGGTATATTATTCGTCATCCCTATAGGGGAACAATTGACTGTGATGCGGGGAAAAGTTATCCCCAACAGGTAAGAAACCGACAAGAAACGGAAGCAGAAACCCTAGCTAGATTAACGGGATGGGAGCTGAATGAGATTCGTTCTCAAATTAACTTTTTTGAGGTGAATAGTGAATCAGATAAACCTTGGTGGCGAGAATTTTGGGATTAAGATCATAGTTAACTTTAATTAGAGTTTTTCACCTGTTCGTAAA
>CALGKL010000293.1 GCA_937930495.1 uncultured Gloeocapsa sp. | reverse complement strand
ATCCACGTCCTTCAGAGTCGCAGCCGGGGCCACCATCGGGATACCGTTCGTTCGAATCAGTTTGAGTGGTAAGCGGGCCAAACCGGGTGGTAAATCCGCCGTGGGCGTAAAAACCAGGTCGGCAATCGTTTCGGCAGATTCATTGATCAACGGTTCCGGGTCTGCCATCAGGTCAAAGACGACTACAGCTTTGGCATTGGTTGAGGAAACTGCCAGCGGCAATACCATTGATAGTTAATAGCGCCCCTCTGAGCAATTCTTCTTTGGAATAGCGGAAATGAACCAGATTTGATTGTTCCTGATTAGTATATTGACGTAACCGTTTTAACAGAGATACCTGTAGGAAACCCAAAGGCACAATCGTCCCGTTGCGGAGTTTAACCGAACGTTGCAAATCCAAATCCCCATCGAGTAGGCGATTATGTCCTGTAATTTGCAAGACAATCCCACAACTGCGGTGATATTCTTCAGCAATTGCGGCAAAAACCCGTTGGAAGCGTGGTTGATCTTCCGGTGTAGATAACTCTGAGACAAAATGAGCAGCCATAGCTAAATCAACCTTGGATAAAGTCATCTCCACCTTAGAGATAACCATCTGGAAAAATGGCCATTTTAGGTAAAAATAGCGCAATAATTTGAGGTTTTCTTCCGGTTCCGCTTGGATAAACTCGGTTAAAGCTGTTCCTACTCCATACCAAGCGGGTAGGAGAAAGCGACTCTGTGTCCAACTAAACACCCAAGGAATTGCTCTGAGAGTACTTAAATCTTTTTTACCTGATTGTTGACGTCGCGCGGGACGGGAACTTATCTGTAACTGACTGATTTCTTGAATCGGTGTTACTGTTAGGAAGAAGTCGATAAAGTCGGGATCTTCGTAGATTAGTTGGCGATAAGCTTCTCTGGAACGATTGGCTAACTCTTCCATAATTTCGTTCCAGGGTTTAATATCGTCAAAGCCACAACCGAGTAAACTAGCTTGAATGACCGCACTAGCTACGGTTTCTAGGTTATAAAGGGCTAATTCTGGTAGAGAGTATTTAGAGGCTAAAACTTCTCCTTGTTCGGTAATTTTGATTCTACCGTTGATGGTGGAGGTTGGTTGAGCCATAATCGCTGAATAAGCAGGTCCTCCTCCACGTCCTACTGAACCACCACGACCATGAAACAAGCGTAATTTAACGCCGTATTCTCCTGCTACTTTTTGTAGGGCTTTTTGGGCTTTGTGAATCTCCCAGTTACTGCTGAGAAAGCCTGAATCTTTGTTACTATCGGAATAACCTAGCATCACTTCTTGTAAATTAACAGGTTGTAATCCTCGAGCTAGATATTGCCGATACAGGGGTAGGGAGAATAAACTATTCATTACCCCTGGTGCGTGTAGTAAGTCATCTACTGTTTCAAATAGGGGAACAATTCTTAAGTTTCCTGTACAGGTAGCGGGATCGTAGATACCTACTTCTTTAGCAAAGAGTAACACTTCGAGAATGTCACTGACATCGTGACTCATACTGATGATATAAGTCTGACAAATCTCAAGACCAAATTCCTGTTGTAATCTTCTGAGGATGTCAAAAGTCTCGATCGTTTCTCTGGTTTTATCAGAAAATGGCATTTCTCTGGGAATCAAAGGACGACGACTCTTTAACTCGGAAATTAACCACTCTGTGCGTTCATCCTCCCTTAATTCGTTGTAGGGTTTGGGGAGAATTTGTAGGTATTCGGCGATTTCGGCGATCGCCTCTGAGTGACGGGTTGATTCTTGACGGAAGTCTAATTCGGTCAGGTGAAAACCATAGATTTCTACTTGGGTGATTAAACTATCTAAATCTCGACAGTTAATCCCTGTATTTTCTAGGTTTCTTTGAATTAATTTTAATTCCTCGAGGAATTCCTGACTGGTTTGGTATATTTCTGTTGATTCTAAATTAGTTAGTTTTTCCCATTCTTCTAGATTGGCGAGGCGATCGTTTCTTCGGGAGGTATTTTGCAGTCTTTGAGCGATATAAGCTAGTTTCAGTCTATAGGGTTCTTGACGGTAGCGAATGGCTAAGCTATCGTATATTTCTGGCATTTTGAGCCGATCTTTTTCCAGGGAGTCTAGTAAATCTGGTAGGACATTAGTCCAGTGTAGGGATAGACTGAGAATTTCGTCTAATTTTTGGACTGCTAGGATATATTTTTTTAAGACTAGATTCCTTTGGTAACAAGCTGTTTTCCATGTAATATCTGGTGTAACAAATGGATTGCCGTCGCGATCGCCCCCTACCCATGAGCCAAACCGACAAAAGTTATTTTGTGCTGGTGTTAAATTGGGAAAAGATTCTTTAATTGCTTGTTTTAAGCGTTTAGACAATTCGGGTATAACTTCAAACAGTACCTCGTCAAAATAGTGTAGAGCGTAATCTACTTCATCTAGTACCGTGGGTTTAAACTGGTGTAACTCATCCGTCCGCCACCAGAGTCGAACTTCTTCGGTCAATTCTGCTTTGGCGTTTTCTGTTTCCCATGATTCTGTTAATCCTAACCCTTGTAGTGCTTCTTCCGCTTGATCCAAATTTTTGAGAATTTTAGCGATCCGACGTTGTTTTTTACGAATAGTTTGACGGACTATTTCTGTGGGGTGTGCTGTAAATACTAGTCTAATATCTAACTCTTCTAGAAGTTTTTCTATTTTTTGGGGCGGCACATTTAGTCTTTTGAGATAGGGAAATAAACGGTGAAAGTTACCTGTTTTTGCTGATTTTAAAATATTTTCACTAAATAAGCTTTTCTCTAACAGATTAGAGCCCATTGCTGGTAATTTATTATCTTCACTATCTATTTCTTTACCATTATTAATTGCTCGGTTACTTTGGTGTAAAGTTTGTCTAGCTAGTTGTTGATCTTTTTGTTCGTAATGTTGCTCAACAATATTAATTAATTGAAAATATAAAGCAAAAGCTCTCGAAGCCCGTAAAGCTTCGTTTAGTTCTAATTTCTCGATTAATTCGTGAACTGATGAGTGAGTTATTTCTGCAGTTTTTCCCTCTGGTGAACACATAGAGCGTAGTTGTTTAAGTAAATCAACTAGTTTCTGTCCACATTCTGATTTTAAGACTGATTCCCATATATCTTCTACTAGTTTGAGCCTATGACGTAAAAAAAGCTCAGAAGTAGAGACTGTATTTAACTCTGATGATGAGGATTGAATCACTGAACTCATAGTTTCGTTTATCTAGTTAATTTATGGTTTCTGTTAAGTTTTTGACTTCAGATTCAAGTATTGGTAAGCGTTCCCCCCTAAATACTTCTTCTGAAGCTTCACCTACTTCTTTTAAAGATTTTGTTAGGCTATCTACCGCAATTATTGTTAATAAAAACGGACCTGTAAGAATACTCAGCAATATACTTGGTAAGTTACCATTAGCTTTAGTTTCGTCTAACATTCCATTATCTCCTATTTAGGTAATATTGATGTCAAGATACCCTGACTTGAGTTTAAATTATTTCTGTTGTCTTGTTCTCTGTCTTTTCAGTTTCGGTTTTTATCGGTGTATTTTTAACACGTTTAATCGGTAAATTAGCAATTAGAGAAGTCATCCGTTGGTCATTTTCTAGGGAAAATTCCATTTCTTCTAGGTCAACTTCTACGTAACGAGCTACCACGGCAATAATCTCTTGACGCATTGATTCTAACAATTCAGGGGTCAAATCAGCGCGATCGTGAGCGATTACTAGCTTGAGACGGCGTTTGGCTTCGGTGCGACTACTAGTAGGCATTTTTACGGGAAAAATTTTCTCGATAATTTCATTAACTACTTTCACTTTGGTTAATCTTATTTTATAAAGTATCTTTAAACATTTATACTAACCTAAATCCGTAGCTAGAGAATAATCAAAGTTCTCTACGTCCTTCTAAAGCTCTAGCTAGGGTAATCTCGTCAGCGTATTCTAAATCTCCCCCCATGGGTAACCCAAAAGCAATTCTAGTCACTTTGGTTAAGGGTTTTAACAATTGTCCCAAATACAGAGTAGTAGTGTCTCCCTCAATACTAGGACTAATCGCTATAATCACTTCGGTGATATTTTCTTTACCTACTCGGTTGACTAGAGATTGAATATTTAATTGTTCTGGTCCTATACCTTCGAGGGGGGATATTATCCCTCCTAACACGTGATATAATCCGGTATATTCCCTGGTTTTTTCTAGGGCGATCACATCTCGCGAATCTGCTACTACACAAATGAGATTTTTTTCTCGGTTAGGATTAGCACAAATTTCGCAAATCGGGGTAGCAGAGAGATGAAAGCAAATTTGGCACAATCCCACTTGTTTTTTGGCGTCAATGATTGCTTGTGCTAAGGCTATTACTTCTGTTTCAGGACGTTTAAGGATGTGCAGGGCTAAACGTTGGGCTGTTTTTGCTCCTACACCAGGTAAACGCTGTAATTGTTCGATTAAACGGGCTAAAGGTGGAGTATAAATGGTCTTATTTCCTTCTATTCTTTAATAATTTTAAAAGGTGTATAAAGATAATTTTTCAGTTACTTTCTCAAGCTAGTTTTTCAACTTTCTTCTATTTCAGTGATTAAATTAGCTAAATATAGTTGAGTTACAGCTAAAAATTTCGCCGATGATAAAAATCTTGTTTAGATAAATCAGAAACAACCTGGATCATCTCAATTAGATTATTATTTATTTAGGTTATTCTAGCATAAAAAAGATGAATATTTATCCTTTACCCCCTCAACCCGCTCTGGTGATTGTTGCGGAAAATACCTCTTTTAGTTATTTGAATGAAGGTCTCAATAAATATCAACAGGGTGATTACCAGGGAGCGCTTATTCAGTTTAATCAAGCTCTCAGGGTTAATCCTCGGGATGCTCAAGCTTATTATAATCGAGCGGTTGTTTATTATGATTTACAAAAGTATCATTTAGCTTTAGAAGATATTAATAGAACTATCAAAATAACTCCAGAGGATATTGCGGCTTA
>CALGKL010000292.1 GCA_937930495.1 uncultured Gloeocapsa sp. | reverse complement strand
TGCTATCTCGATACGTGAATATTTAGAAATAGTTAAAGAATTAACCAACTCTGAAACTGAGTTTAATTTTGGCGCTAAACCTTACCGTGATAATGAGGTTATGTTTTCTCAAGCCAATTTATCAGCTTTACAACAATTAGGATGGAGTCCACAATATACAATTAAGGAAGGGTTACAAGAAACTATTAAAACATTTTTAGCCAAATAATCCACGCTACCTTAAGGAGTAAACGTGGATTATTTGGTTTAATTTTATCGACTGAAATAACGTCAGTCCGAACTCAGGTTAAAATAAGCTTCTAAAGCTTCGGCGACGATGCGATTCATTGAGGTATTTTGTTGAGTTGCTCTTTCTTTGAGACGAGTATATAAATCATCAGCAACACTAATGCGGTGTTGCTCCTTGCGACTGCGTCGGGAAGATTTAGAGGGTTTACTCTGATAGTTAGCGCTAAACTCCCTCAGAGCAGCAAAACCCACTCGGTGACAGAATTCCCCGAAACTCTCGTTATTTAGACGATTTTCTCGGAAGCAGACAAAAAGGGGCTCTAGAAAGCTTTCTAACTGGCTTAGAGGCAACTTTTCTACATAGGGTTGAGCCAAGATGGTTTGATTAGGAGACCCTCCTAACCAAATCTGGTAAGCTTCAGGCGCACTACCGACAAAGCCCAATTCAGCCATATAGGGGCGAGCACATCCATTAGGACAACCGGTCATTCTCACCACAAAGTGATGTTCTGACATATTGAGTTTGTCTAATAATTGGCGAATGCGTTGCAGGACAGAGGGAATGACGCGCTCTGATTCGGTTATGGCTAAACCACAGGTAGGTAAAGCAGGACAAGCCATAGCATAGCGGAAAAGAGGATCGATGCGCTCTGGTTGTGTTTCTATCCCGTATTGTTGGAAAATAGCGGTGATTCTGTCTTTAGCTGTGGGTTCAATTTCATAGATAATCAGATTATGGTTAGGTGTCAAGCGTATGGGTAATTGAAACTCGGTAATGATCTCTCTTAAAGCTGTTTTCAGTTTCCAGTTACCCTCGTCTTTAATCCGACCATTATCTATAGACAGACCAAAAAAGAGTTTACCATCTCCTTGGTCATGCCAACCGAGAAAATCTTGATATTGCCAAGGTGGTAAGGGTTTAAAGGGTTCTAACTGTTTACCAAAGTAAGACTCTACTTGCTCACGGAACCTATCTACTCCCCAATCGTTGATCAGGTATTTCAGGCGCGCGTGACGACGGTTGAAGCGATCGCCATAATCCCGTTGAGTAGCGACGATCGCCTTAACTAAATCATAGACATCCTCTTTAGCTACATAACCTATCTCATCAGCCATACGGGCGAAGGTTTCCTCCTTATTGTGAGTCCTTCCTAAACCCCCTCCGGCGAGGATATTAAACCCCTGTAATTCTCCTTGTTTATCGGTAATGACTACCAAACTCAAATCATGGGTATAGATATCAACCGAATTATCTCCTGGTACGGTTACAGAGCACTTAAATTTACGTGGCATATAGTGCTCTCCATAAATAGGCTCTTCGGAGTCTTTAAAAATAGGGATATTGCCGTTTTTTAACCTAGCTTCCTTGATTTCGGGTAATTCTTCCCCAGTTATCGCCTTTTCCCCATCTAGCCAAATCTCGTAATAAGCACCGGTTTGGGGGGTCAATAAATCAGCGATCCGGTTAGCATAATCCCAAGCATACTGATACTCCCGACGCTGTTTAAAAGGTGCAGGAGGCGCCATGACATTACGATTTAAATCTCCACAAGCGCCCAGGGTTGAACCCATATTGCGAATAATCTCACTGATAACGGTTTTGAGATTCCGTTTTAAAACTCCATGTAACTGGAAACCTTGACGAGTAGTTGTTCTGAGTGTACCATTACCATAGGCTTCTGAGAGTCTATCTAGGGTTAGATATAACTGCGCTGGGATAAACCCACCAGGGTTACGGGTACGCAACATAAACTGATAGTCTTTTTCTTGTCCCTTGACGCGGTTATCTCGGTTATCCTGTTGATATGAACCGTGGAATTTCAGGATTTGGATCCCATCTTCGCTAAAATGAGTAGTATCTTCTCTTAACTCTGTTGCTACAGGCTCTCTCAGATGATTACTCCGTTCTTTAATTCCTTCTACTTTGGAAACTTTTGTTTGTGGTGATGCAGAAATATTAACCATGAAAATTTTGTAGTTATCCGTTGAAACGATCGCATTTTCAATCGTTAACCCTATTTTACTACGATCGCACGGTCTCTCCTAATTTTCTCTCAGAACCCACAGGTTACACTGCGATTGCAATCTTTAACTTACCCAGTTTCGGTAAAGGTTTATCTCTAGCTTGAAAGTTCTCAAACCTGTTCATAACTATCCCCGTGTGTATGAGCCTAAGGACCAAATTCAGGTAAGCTATCTATATATTTTTGATCCTCATTTGACCATATTGATAGTTAACTAATTTATTTTTGTATGTTTTCTTGATCACTCAATCCTGCTTTGAGTAACATTGACTTAACTTTCGCAATACAAGTACGGGGGAGTGAATATTTTAAAGTAATAAAACCTAGTACTAATCTAACTGTTGCCCTTTACCTACCCGTAGCGCTATAAACCTATTTTACCCTGATCGCCCTTTCTCTCCTAACTTTCTATGTCCTCTTCTACAAATACTCCCACAGTCTATAACCATCCTCCCTACATTATTCTGAACAACCAGGGAGAATTAAGCCAATCCTATAATCTAACCAACAAATTTCATCGTCTCGGTAGAGACAGTACCCAGGTTGATTTAGTCGTCCCAGAAACTTGGTCAGTAGTCAGTCGTTGGCAAGCTACCTTCAAAAAAGTTAATAATGATTATTATATCTACGATGGTGATGGCCTTAAACCAAGTACTAACCGTTTATTTATCAACAATACTCTAATTACCCCTAGTGACGGTTATTGTCTGCAACATCAAGACGAGATTAAAATCGGTCAAGATCCCAGAGCTTTAGTAATTATTACTTATTACGACCCTAGCAAGACCATTGTTCCCCCTCCACAAAACTATAAGATTTCTCTGCTAAATCGCTCTGTAGTGATAGGTAGAGAACAAGGGGTAACCCTGCAATTAGACGCACCCACCGTCTCTCGTAAACACGCGACGATCGATACTGATGACCAAGGTAGATACATTCTCAAAGACTATAGTATCAATGGCGTCTATGTTAACGAAGAAAAAGTTAGCGGTAGTGCGGTGATTAAATCGGGTGATACTATTCGTATTGGTCCTTATATTCTAACTCTTCAAGGGGATAATCTAGTTATTACCGACCAAGGTAAAAATATTCGTCTGGATTTAAATAATTTGGTGCGTACCCAACCACCCCAACTCCAGAATATCTCTTTACCTATCGAACCAGGACAATTAGTAGCGATCGTTGGGGGAAGTGGTACGGGTAAATCTAGCCTAATTAAGGCTATTTTAGGGATAATTCCCACTCAAGAGGGTACAGTTTATCTCAATGGACATAATTTACCCCGTAACTTTAATATCTATTGTACCCAAATTGGTTATGTTCCCCAGGATGATATCATTCACTCCGATTTAACCGTAACTGAGGTTTTAACCTTCGCTGCTTTATTACGTCTCCCCGATGTTAATGTTAACCAAATCGTCAGCGAAACTTTAGCACAAATTGAATTAAGCGATCGCCGTGATACTTTAGTCAAAAATTTAAGTGGAGGTCAAAAAAAACGGGTAAGTATTGGGGTAGAATTACTCGCTGATCCTAAACTCTTCTTTCTTGATGAACCTACATCGGGATTAGATCCCGGTTTAGACAAAAAAATGATGGAATTGTTACAAAATTTAGCTCGACAAGGTCGCACTATCCTAGTAGTTACTCACGCCACTAATAATATTACCCTGTGCGATCGCCTCTTATTTCTTGGTAAACAAGGTCATCTTTGTTACTTTGGTCCTCCTGAAGAAGCCTTTAATTTTTTACAAGTTACTGACCATAATTTTGCTAATATTTATCTTAACCTTGAAGATTTAGCTACGGTACAAACCACCGCAGCCAACTATCAAAAATCCCTCCAATATCAAAAATATATTCAAAATCATTTATTTATTGGGGAACAACCAGCTAACACCAATACTCCCCAAGCTAGACCAGGTTCTTTTTTCAAACAATTATCAATATTAAGTCAACGTTATTGGCGAATAATTACCAGAGATAAACTTAACTTAATTATCAGTTTATTAACCGCACCCCTAGGAATTACTCTAATCAAATTAGCCATACCATCTCAACAAACCCTCTTTTTTACTCCTGATGATCCTGCTCTTGATTTAGCTCCTCTAACCCTGCGTGTCTTATTCGTTTTTACCTGTGCTGCTATTTGGATTGGTTTATTTAGTTCTCTCAATGAAATTGTCAAAGAAAGAGAAATTTACACCAGAGAAAGACTAGTTAATCTCGGAATTTTACCTTATTTAGCCTCTAAATATTTAGTCTTAGCTGGACTAGCTCTAGCCCAAAGTTTTTTAATTAGTTTAACTATTTTGCTCTTGTTTAAATCTCCTGAAACTCAGTTATTACCTTGGAGTCTAGGAGTAATAATTACTAACTTTTTAACGATTATTACCGCTCAAACTCTAGGGTTAATGATCTCAGCTGTAGTCAAAAATACTAATCAAGCGAATAACTCTCTTCCCCTCTTATTAATCCCTCAAATTATCTTTTCAGGAGTGTTATTTACCATGACGGGAATCGGGAAGTATATCTCTTGGTTAATGTTGAGTCGATGGTC
>CALGKL010000291.1 GCA_937930495.1 uncultured Gloeocapsa sp. | reverse complement strand
GTTGTGATTTGCTTTGAGTTAATAAGAGACTGGATTCTTCTAATAGGGGTGGTTTTGCACCAATGGGGTTATTCAGGGTTTCGATAGTTCCGAGAATGAGGGGAATTTGAAAGTATTGTAGATTATTGCAGTTGCGTCTTTGGGGATTAGTGATATTGTTAGTGATGTTTTGGGTTAATTCTCGTTGGAATTCGAGAATTAGTTCTCGTAATTTAGCAGTATAAGGGTTATTGAGGGTTAATTCCTCAGATAATTTTCCTAACCAGAGTTTGAGTTGTATTTGATCATCCCTAGTGAGTTCGTCACAGGTTAAAGGGGAGAGACTTCCGTCTTCTTCATACCAGGGTAAGGGTGATTTGAGTTGTTGGTTTTGATACCAGGGTAATCCTTCCCAGTTTCCTTGTTCACTAGGACATACTAAGGTAAGGGGTGAACTCATCCCCACAGCGTTTTTACTAGTTGCTGTTTCCCAAGTAAAGACATAAATTTCCAGCCAAGGATTGGTGGGAGTTAGATAGACGGTTTTCTCTCGGTGAGGAATCAGCGATCGCAAGGCGCTTAAAAAAACGTCATCTGAGGTATGGAGATCTACTTTTAGCCCTGCTAAAGGAAAACGATACACTTCAGCTAAAGCGATCGCCGTTAGCATCCCCCGCCATTGGGCTTTAATTTTCCGGTGTAGAGGATGTTCTGTATTACTTAAGACCATTTCTACTAACAACGGACGTGCCCACATATCGGGTATGTGACTTATGGTCTCACTGGTTGTTTCTATGCCGATGTCTAATTCTAAGCTATCGGCTAATTCTGCGTAAAAAGTGGGATTTTCTCGATAATTCCATTCTCCCTTTGCTCCTGGATTAATCGGCGCGTTCGGTTTGAGTCTCGGTTGTAGTGGTGATGGTTGCATAAGTGCCTTGATTAGGTAATTATCTAGGTTAGTGATCTTAGATTAAATAAGTTGTAGAAATCCTACTAGCTAATGTAAACTCGATGAAGGAATAATCTTTGTCGCTCACAGCGCCGAGATGGTCACAAAATAATCTAACTCAGGGATAAAAGCTTTAAAAGTATGGATTTTTCTAGTAACATTGCCTCTCAACTCAATGCAGGTTTGATTTGGCCAGAAGGTATAGTTGTAATCACTTTGCTAGTAATTTTAGTCGGGGATTTAATCGGGGGAAGGAGTTTCTCTCGTTATCTACCCTATGTGACTATAGCTGGCTTACTCATTTCTGTTATAGCATTAGTGATAAATTGGAACAGTTTAGACCCTGTAGCCTTTTTAGGTGCATTTACAGGAGATAATCTTAGTATTATTTTTCGCGCTATTGTCGCTTTATCTACCGCGGTGACAATTTTAATGTCTGTACGCTACGTCGAACAAACGGGAACCTCTCTAGCGGAGTTTATCGCTATTATGCTCACAGCTACCCTAGGGGGAATGTTTCTCTCAGGAGCATCAGAATTAGTCATGGTCTTTATCTCCCTAGAGATGCTCAGCATCTCCTCTTATCTGATGACAGGTTATATGAAGCGCGATCCTCGCTCCAATGAAGCAGCGTTAAAATATCTGTTGATTGGTGCTTCTAGTTCCGCTATATTCCTTTATGGAGTATCTCTTCTCTATGGTTTATCCGGAGGGGAAACTAATTTAAACGCCATCGCCGCCGAATTAAATAATAGTACGGGAGAATCTCTCGGTTTAGCGATCGCCCTAGTTTTTGTCATTGCTGGTATTGCTTTTAAAATATCTGCTGTTCCCTTTCACCAATGGACACCTGACGTTTACGAAGGCTCCCCCACCCCTGTAGTAGCTTTTCTTTCAGTAGGTTCAAAAGCTGCTGGTTTTGCTCTAGCGATTCGCTTATTAGTCAGCGTCTTCTCCGCTGTTAGCGTAGAATGGCATTTTATCTTTACTGCTTTAGCTATTCTCAGTATGGTATTGGGTAATGTGGTAGCTTTAGCTCAAACCAGTATGAAACGCATGCTCGCTTATTCTTCCATCGCCCAAGCGGGTTTTGTCATGATTGGTTTAATCGCTGGTAATACTGCCGGTTACTCTAGCATGGTCTTCTATCTACTTATCTATCTGTTCATGAACTTAGGTGCTTTTGCTGGTGTAATTCTTTTCTCCTTGAGAACTGGTTCTGATAAAATCAGTGACTATTCAGGCCTTTATCAAAAAGATCCACTCTTAACCTTAGTTTTGAGCATTTGTTTACTCTCTTTAGGTGGTATTCCTCCTTTAGCGGGATTTTTTGGCAAAATTTACCTATTTTGGGCAGGTTGGCAAGCTGGTTTATACGGTTTAGTCTTATTAGCCTTAGTAACTAGTGTGATCTCTCTTTACTATTACATTCGCGTCGTCAAAATGATGGTGGTTAAAGAACCACAAGAAATGTCTGAAGTCGTACAAAACTATCCCGAAATTAACTGGACTTTACCAGGAATGCGCCCCCTACAAGTGGGTTTAGTCCTCTCTTTAGTCATAACCTCTCTAGCGGGTATTCTCTCTAACCCTCTATTTACCCTAGCGAATAACTCCGTCAGTAGTAGTGAACTACTCCAGTCTAGTATTATTCTCAACGAACAAGTCTCTTTGAGAAATATAGATGGAGCAAATAGGTAAACTAGGAGAAAACTTTGTTGCTCAATACTTAGAAAACAAAGGCTGGACAATCCTACAGCAGCGCTGGCGTTGTCGATGGGGAGAAATAGATTTAATCGCCCAAAGTCAGGGAAATTCTCCTCAAATAGCCTTTATCGAGGTGAAAACTCGTCAAAGATTTAATTTGGATTCTGATGGTTTATTGGCGATTACTCCCGACAAACAGCGCAAAATCTGGAAAACCGCTACCGCTTTTTTAAGCAATTACCCTCACCTGGCGGATTTTCCTTGTCGTTTTGACGTCGCCCTAGTTATTTATACTCTGATAGATCAGAAATATCAA
>CALGKL010000290.1 GCA_937930495.1 uncultured Gloeocapsa sp. | reverse complement strand
TGTCTGACTCAAGCTGAACCCCTGGTTACTCCTAGGGCTACACCTACTCCTACTCCTAATTCTACTAATGGTTGGGGTGACTAGAATTCTTCTGTTGGCATTTTTGGGACTAGGGTTAAGTGGTTTTAATCCCTTTTCTAGATCTCAATCCTCTTGTCAACCTACTGATTTACCTTCAGCGGCGGTTCAAAATTACGCAAAAGCAATCACCGTTAAGGTTTTTGCTGAGGATATCTCGGGTTCAGGGGTTTTATTGCAAAAAACAGACAATAGTTATTTAGTTATTACTAATGACCATGTGATTGCTTATTCTAATAGTGAAGAGTTAAATATTCAAACCCCCGATGGTCGAGTTTATACCGCTAAGCTCACTGATATATCTCCAATAGATAACAAGGATTTGGCTTTATTTACCTTTGAATCAGACTTAAACTATCAAGTTGCTGATCTTTGGCAACAAACACCAGTAAAAGTCAATCAAACTGTTTTTGTCGCTGGGTTTCCCATCGAAGCAGATAAAACCCAATCTCGAGGGTTTCGAGTTACTCCAGGTCAAATTATGATGATTATACCCAAGGAGTTAACCGGAGGTTATCAACTTGGTTATACCAATGACGTCCAAAAAGGAATGAGTGGTGGACCAATCCTTAACTGTCAAGGAGAGTTAGTGGGAATCAATGGTTTACATAAAAACCCGATTTGGGATTACCCTTATGTCTTTGCTGATGGTACAATACCTACAGAAACAGAACAAACTCAAATGCGATCGCTCAGTTGGGGAATCTCCCAACAGATACTAAAGCAATTACTACCCTGGAAAGATGAACTTTAATAATCAATTAATCGTCTTAACTATCCCTGCTATTGTAATTGCCTACCCCTTGGTTACTATAGCTCAAACCGGTCAACAGGTCAATCAATTAGCACGTGAAACGACCGTTTTAATTTTGGGTCAAGATAAAAGTATCGGCTCAGGGGTAATTGTCTCTCGTGATCAAAATACCTACTATGTACTAACTTCTAATCACGTTATCGGTAGTTCTGAATATAAAATTATCACCCCTGATCAACAAGAGCACCTCCTTGAATCCCAAAATGTGCAAAGATTTCCTAATAATATTGATTTAGCCATTATTTCTTTTACCAGCGATCAAGATTATCAAGTGGCTAAACTCGGAGCATCTAGTTATGTTGAACCTGGATTAACGGTCTTTGTTTCCGGATGGCCCAAACCCGGACAAGTAGAAAACAATCAGTTGGTACGTCACTTATCCTCTGGTACTATCGCTTCTGTGCTTCCTGAACCCGTTCAAGGCTACCAATTCGGTTATAATAATACTACCCAAGCAGGAATGAGTGGCGGTCCTGTTTTTGATTTGGATGGTCGTGTCATCGCTATTCACGGTTTAGCTAATTATGACCTAGAAAATGCTACAGAATTGAGCGATCGCCAGATTGATCCCCGTGTGGGTGCTGATTTAAGTCGCACTGGGTTTAATTATGGTATTCCTATTGATGTTTTCATCCAACAGTTACCCTATCATCGTGAGGTTTTTAATGGGGTAATTATCGAAACTCAACCACCCTCTCCCTCAACGGAAACCGTTGAACCAGAAGTTACCGAAGATACGGGTTTTGCTATTGATGTTGGTAAGATTTTTCAACGTTGGTTAACCCGAGAAATTGAAGAGGGTTTAGATCGAATTCCTTTACCTTGGAAACGATAAAATCGAGTTCGGAGTTAGGAGTTATGTATTTTTAAATTACTACTTTTATTCTTCTCTAGCTTCTAGCCTCTAGCAAGAAGAGATTTAACCCTATTGAATTTAAATAACATGTTATTATCCCGAAAAATAATTCAAAGAATAGCTTATTTCAGCTTGAGCATAATAACTGTTATTAGTATAGTTTATGCTGGTTTTGCTACTTCTTTAAATAACAAAGCTAATCCGGAAGTTGGTCAATTTATCTATAACTATCAACCTGGTATAGATGATAACGATGAATACATTAAATCTCTGATTCAACAATCGCAAATGTTTGAGTCTAATATTAATATTCTACAACAAATGGGGTTTAATT
Source organism: uncultured Gloeocapsa sp. (assembly GCA_937930495.1). Taxonomy (GTDB): domain Bacteria; phylum Cyanobacteriota; class Cyanobacteriia; order Cyanobacteriales; family Gloeocapsaceae; genus Gloeocapsa. The sequence continues at coordinate 1,434 of CALGKL010000290.1, read as the reverse complement.
TGCGCCAAGACTTAGAGATTAGATGGATGAGTTGTCGCAATCATAGCAATTTGGGAGTACAAAATTCTCCGAGCAATGCTTTTTATAGTCCTCAAGAGAAAAAAATTACTCTTTGTTATGAATTGTTTAACGATATTTTTTTGAAATATGTTGATTTAGCAGGAGAAAATCCCCAAGATGCTCTTAATTATACCCTAGACGCTTATTTATTTATCATGTACCATGAATTAGGTCATGGCTTAATAGATTTGTTTAAAATTCCTGTAACCGGTAAAGAAGAAGACGCAGTTGATGACTTTGCTGCTTATATGTTATTAGCTAGAAGTGAATCTGAAGAAGATCAAATTGTTAATGTTATTTTGTCAGCAGCTCAGGTATTCTATTTATTAGGCACATCTAACCGTCCTGGACCTGAATACGAACATCTACTCTATTGGGATGAACATTCTTTGGGTGAACAAAGATTTGCTAACTTATTATGTATAATTTTGGGTAGTAACCCCGAGAGGTATGCCGATCTTTTAGTAGCTAATCCCGATAATCCTGAAGATGTGCAAAACCCCCGGAAAATTCCTTTACCGAGAGCTAGAAGATGTGTTCAGCTAGAATATCCCCAAAAAATCGACAGTTGGACTAGGTTGATTACCCCTCATCTGATTCCACAACAGGGAGATTGGGGAGGTACTTCTGGTGGTAATACACCTACTAACTCTCCCCCACCTATTAATGAAATTCCAGGACCTTGGGGAGATTATTAGTAATAAGAACTCCTTTCCTCCTCACCCCTAACCATCGGGAGGGATACCCTCGATCGCTATTAATGATTGCATCACTTCCCCGACTATAGGAGCTGCAACCGTACTCCCAAAAACGTTACTCCCTACGGGTTCATCTACTACCGCTAAAACTACATAACGGGGTGAACTGATGGGCATAATTCCTACAAAACTAGTAATTTTTGCTCTACTATGATAACCTCCACGTACTGCTTTTTGGGAAGTCCCTGTTTTCCCACCAATGCGATAACCCGGTATTTTCGCAGCACTACCGCTACCTTCTTGTACCACGCTTTCCATCATTTTTAAGACAGCTTGGGTAGTTGTGGGTGAAAAAATCTGTTTCTCATTGTAATTAGGTTGCCAATGTAAATTCCCCTTACTATCTACTAAACCCCTAATCACTCTAGGGGTAATCATCTTACCCTGATTAGCTAAAGTGGAGTATAATTGTAATAACTTAAGGGGAGTAAGAGAGAAACCTTGACCAAAAGAAGCGGTAGCGGCTTCAATTTCGTGACTAAAAAACTCTACCTCTGGCTTAAGATATCCGGGTGTATCTCCTGGTAAACCTATCCCGACGTTGGTTTTTAGACCTAGATTTTCTAGTTGTCTATAAAAATCTTGGGGGGGGATACGTTTCATGACTTCAATCATC
>CALGKL010000289.1 GCA_937930495.1 uncultured Gloeocapsa sp. | reverse complement strand
TGGCTTACTCTCCGGTTTAATCGCTGGTTGGTTAATTGATAACGTCTCACCTGAAGCAGCGGGAGGAGGTATTCCCCAGGTGAAAGCAGCTTTATCGGGATTTCCCAAAATGTTATCCCTGAGAGTAGCTGTAATTAAAAGCCTGAGTACTATTCTGGTGTTGAGTTCATCCCTAGTATTAGGTAGAAGAGCACCCACAGTACAGATTGGTGCTTCCTTAGCAGCACAATGGAGTGACTGGTTACCGAGTACACCGGAACACCGTCGTCAACTGATTGTAGCAGGAGCAGCATCTGGATTAGCCGCCGGTTTTAATACCCCGATTGCGGGAGTGTTATTTGTGATTGAGGAATTGATGCGAGACGCTTCTAATGTCACCTTGGAAACGGCTATTTTAGCTTCTTTTATCGGGGCGATCGTTTCTCAAGCTATTGGTGGTACTGGCGAATTGAGCGTCACAACTATTGGAGATGATTCTCATATTCTCAATAGTTTAGAGATTGGCTTCTATATTATTTTGGGTTTATTATCAGGGGTTTTAGGAGGGTTATTTAATCGATTTTTTTACGCTCTTGTCGCTTTTAATCAACGGTCTAGATTATCTAGAACTTGGCGTATGGCTTTGGCGGGGATGTTTTCCGGGTTGGTTGTCGCTTTTTTACCTAGTTCTTTTTATAACAAACAAGGACTATTAGAATTTTTGATGACTACCGAGGGAGGAGATATCTATTTTAACGGTATAACCTTTTGCGCTTATTTTTTCTTAAGTGCTATAGGCGCAAGTTCCGGCGCACCAGGGGGTTTATTCGCACCTGCTTTGGTGATGGGAGCTGCTTTGGGAGATCTAGTGGGCACAACCAAGATTAGCTTATTTGGGGGAGCAAGTGAGTCTGTTGATACTCTAATCGGTATGGGTGCTTTTTTTACAGGTGTAGTACGAGTTCCGGTGACAGCAACAATTATTATCTTTGAAACCACAGAAAATTATCGGTTAGTTTTACCCTTGATGATTACCTGTGCTGTGGCTTATTTTGCCGCAGAAGTTGTTTCCAAAGGATCTGTTTATAGTCATTTACTCGAATCAATGGGTATCCCTATCGGGGAAGAAAAGAGCGATCCTTATTTTCTCAAAGGATTAACCGCAGGTAGTATTATGCAATCAAAAGTAGAAGCTTTAAGCAGCGATTTAACCGTTTCTGAAGCAGCTGAGATTATGTCTCACTCTCATCACCGTGGTTTTCCCGTGGTAGCAGTAGATAAAATCGTGGGGATATTTACTCAAGGTGATTTAAATCGTTTAGTTGATACCCCAGAGGATACATTATTATCTGAGGTAATGACCTCTCCTCCCATTACAGTGACTTCAGATACTCCCCTGAGTGATGTATTGTATCTACTGAATAAATATAAATTCTCTCGATTACCTGTAGTAGATAAGGGGAAATTACTCGGGATTATTACGCGCAGTGATATTATTAACGCTGAAGCTAAATGGATTAGTGGTAAAGCACCTTTAGTCAATCGCCAAAAAAACGCCTATACCATCTATCAAACTCGTAACCCCCAAAGGGGAAAAGGACGGATTTTATTACCTCTAGCTAACCCCCAAACCGCTCCTTTTTTGTTTAAGATAGCTGGTGCGATCGCTACTTATTATGATTATGAAATTGAATGTGTTGAGATTATTAAAATTCCGAAAAGTAATTCTCCGCAACAAACTCAGGTAAGTCCGCGCCAAAGTCGCGCTCTGATGCAAAAGGCGGAAAAATGGGGACGCAAAAATCAAGTAACTGTACATACTCGCGTTTGTATTGCTACCAATATAGCAGAAGCGATGTTAGAGGTAATCGCTGAGGGTAATATTAGTTTAATGTTAGTGGGTTGGAAAGGAAATAGTTCACTAGGAGGTAGTTTTTTAGGAGAGTTAACCAATGTCTTGATTCGTCAAGTTAGTTGTGATTTGGTTATGGTAAAATTGGGACAGGACACTTCTACTTATCCTTATGATTCTAATACCTTGGGTAATTGGTTGATTCCCTATTCTGGCGGTCCTAATGTTACTAGGGCTCTAGAATTGTTACCAAGTTTGACCTCTTTATACTCGTCAAACGCTAAACCGACTATCTTACTGTCTCAAGTGTTTTCTACCAACGAACCTGATTTAGTTTCCCTCGACCAAGCTACAAAAATGATTAATGAGCAATCTGGTTTAACCGCGGTTAACATTCCTATTTGTTCTAAATCTGTAGCTGAGGGTATTCTAGATCTAGCTGCTAATAAACAACCCCAAGTAGTTATGCTTGGTGCTAGTTGTGAGGGATTACTACAACAGGCTATTTATGGTAATGTTATAGAGGCGATCGCCCTTAACGTCAAGACTACTGTTATTCTAGTCCGCAGTGCTATCTCTTTTTAACCGTAAAATTACTGATAACCAAAAGATGGTCAGTCAATTGGTCTGGAATCTGGAAACATTTTTTAACAATCAATGAGGAGCTATTTCGGACTAAAATGCCTCAACAACAGAAAGATACTGAGACTATAAAACTAATTAGTCAACTAGCTAATTATGAAAAACAGTTAAAAATCCTCGAACAAAAAGTTCTTGGGGAACGTTTAGTCAGGGAAATCGCGAAACAAATTCATCAATCTCGTTCCTTGGATTATATTCTACATGGAGCAGTTGACCAATTAAGAGAATTTTTTCTAGTTAATAGGGTAATTATCTATAGATTTAAAGCCGATTGGACTAGTATAGTAGTCGCTGAATCCGTAGCTGATAACTATTGTGCTTTAGATGACACAGATTTAATTCCTAGACAATTTATTTCTCAATATTTAGATTCATTTTGTCAAGAGGAATTTGTCCCTAATAACTCAATTATTCGACAACAAACTAATAAATTAGCTAATCATTTAATTATCCCCATTCACAAAGAATCTGAACTCTGGGGAATTTTAGTCGCTGACAACTATAACGAAAAACGATTTTGGGAAGCTTGGGAAGTAGAATTATTAGAAGACGTATCAATACATCTTGGGATTGCTTTAAATCAAAACGAATTATATCGAGAATTAGAAGTTGCTAACCAAGAATTGCAAGAACTAGTCTTTAAAGATGAACTAACCCAACTGAATAATCGACGTTATTTTGATGAAATAATCCTCAAAGAATGGAAAAGAGCAATCAGAGAAAAACAACCAATATCTGTAATTATTTGTGACGTTGACTATTTTAAACAATATAATGATACCTATGGTCATCAAGCAGGAGACTATTGTTTACAAAAAGTTGCTCAATGTCTAGCCTTAAGTTGTCAACGACCCACGGATGTAGTTTGTCGTTATGGTGGCGAAGAATTTATGATCTTGTTACCCAATACCGAATCTAGTGGCGCAATATATGTAGCAGGACAAATACGCTCCCGTTTACGTCAATGTAAAATCCCTCACCAAAAATCCCAAGTTAGTCAATACGTTAGCTTAACTTTTGGGGTGGCTAGTTGTATTCCCAAAGTTAACCAAGATTATCAAACATTGTTAAAAATAGCCGACGATGCTTTATTCGCTGGAAAAAAACAAGGAAGAGATCGAATAATTCTAGCCAAAGAGGTTTAAACTCTAGCTATCTCTTCCCCAAATCTGCATTATTTTTGTAGCTCTAGATGCAAACGGTGAACC
>CALGKL010000288.1 GCA_937930495.1 uncultured Gloeocapsa sp. | reverse complement strand
CTACGTCTCCGACTATGGTTACAGCGATCGCCTCGCTCAATCCATCGCTAAAGGAATCAACAAAACCGAAGTAGCGGTAGAAATGGTGGATCTCCAAACCGCAGACCCCCAAGAAGTACAAGAGTTAGTCAAAGAAGCACAAGCAATAGTAGTAGGAATGCCTTCTCTTTCCGGTAAAAACCTCTCAGAAACTACTACCAACCTAGGAACGATTTTAGCAGCAGCCCACCCCCCCCAATTAATCGGTCTCTACGAGTCCTACGGCGGTGATGACGAGCCGATTGACCCAATTTTGACCAAATTAATCGAAATCGGATTACAACAGGCCTTTAAACCGATAAAGGTGAAAAATACTCCCGATGAAGCCCTCTATCAACTCTGTGAAGAAGCGGGGACAGATTTAGGACAAGCTTTAACCCAACAAGACTTGATCAAACAACGTAAATCGGTAGATAACGAGTTAAGTAAAGCTATTGGACGTATTAGCGGCGGACTATATATCATTACCGCTCAAAAAGGAGATAGTCGTAGTGCGATGTTAGCTTCTTGGGTGTCTCAAGCTAGTTTTGACCCTCCCGGATTAAGCATAGCTGTAGCTAAAGATAGAGCGATCGAGTCTCTGATGCAAGTTGGCGATCGCTTTGTCTTAAATATTCTCGAAGAAGGTAATTATCAAAATCTGATGAAACACTTTCTCAAACGCTTTCCCCCAGGTGCGGACAGATTTGCTGGAGTCAACACCCAAACCGCTAGTAATGGTTCACCGATTCTCACCGATTGTCTAGCCTATTTAGAGTGTGTTGTCAATAGCCGAATGGAAACTAGCGATCACTGGATCGTTTACAGTCAAGTTACCCAGGGAAGAGTGTCCAAAGCCGATGCACTCACCGCCGTTCACCATCGCAAAGTAGGTAATTATTACTAAAGATAGTTAGATGAGTTTTAATCCGCGTTTAAACGCGGAAACTCTCTTTCAAAACCTATGATCGCGAGGATCTAAAGCATCTCTTAAACCATCTCCGAGTAAATTAAAAGCAAGTACAGTCAGAATAATCACCAAAGCGGGAGGCCAAATCAACCAAGGATGCAAGACTAAAATAGAAGCATTAGTACCTAAAGAGAGTAAATTTCCCCAACTAGGATCTGGTTGTTGAATACCTAAGCCGATCAAACTAAGAACCGATTCAGCGATAATAAATCCAGGAATAGCTAAAGTAGCGGAAATAATCAGATAACTAGCTGTCTGGGGCAAAATATGACGAGTAATCAGATATAATGGTCTAGCACCCATAGCCCTAGCTGCTTGCACAAATTCTTGCTCTTTAATCGTTAATACTTGTCCACGGGTAACTCTAGCTAACCCCGCCCAACTAATCAGAGAAGTAATTAGGACAATCAGTAAAAATCTTTGGCTGCTACTTAAATCTAAGGGTAAGACCCCAGCTAAAGTCACTAGTAGATAGATTCCTGGTATAGTCATCAACACTTCTGCTAGTCGCATTAAAATTGTATCTACTACCCCACCAAAATAACCAGAAATACCCCCAATTAACATCCCTAGGGGAAAAGAAATACCGATACCGACAATACCGACAAAAAGACTGATTCTCCCACCGTAGATTAGGCGACTCAGTTGATCCCTTCCCTGTTCATCTGTGCCGAGGAGATTGAGATAACCCGCTCCCGTTGTCCCAAATAAATGGCGATCTAATTTTAAGCCCAGAAAGTTATAGGTTGTACCTTTAACCAAAAGTCGAATTGGGGAAGGTTGGGTATAATCCCTTTTTAATTCTCTCTCCCCTGTTTCGAGATTAGTAGGACCGAGAGTAGTGGGGTAAACATGGGGACCAATCCACTGTCCTTGAGAATTCCGCCAGAAAATTTTGGTAGGGGGTAGTAACGAACCATCGATCTGAGGGGTATAGGGGTCGTAGGGAGCAAAAAAACCTGCACCAATAACGATCGTATAGAAACATAATAAAATTATTGCGCCTAAACGTGCTAGAGAGTTTTTCTTTAGTCTTTGCCACCATTGCATATTTCTTTTGCCTAAGCTATAAGAAACGAGTTAAATCAAACTCCTCTAGGGTTTCTGGTTGTTTATCCCTCTGCTTACTTAATAATAAAACGATTCTTTCGGAATAATCTACTGAGCCTTTTAATTCATCCCGTAATTTAATTAAGCCACCATTGGCGTACTCTTCAAAAATACACACACGTTCTGCTTCGGCTTCCTGATCATATAAAGAAAGAATGTTAGGGTTACCAGTCTCAGCGATCGCCAGTAGTTGCCAAAGCCAATCATAACCACGGGAGACAAAAACATCTAAATTAATTGGAGCTGGTTCTTTAGCGGTTATATTGATCGGAGTCCGCCACTGATATCTTACCCCCAAAGCCGCTGCAAAAACTAGTACATCGGCGTAGGTTTGAAAAGGTCCAGTGTTCCCACTTTCACTCACCAATGATTTAACTAGTTCTGCTTGGTCTTTATCGATTCTAATTCGATTTGGGGGCATATTTTGGCTTTAGAGAGCTTCTGCTCCTGCGACTACTTCTAGAATTTGCTGTGTAATGGCAGCTTGTCTAGCTTTATTGTAGGATAGAGTCAAACTTTT
>CALGKL010000287.1 GCA_937930495.1 uncultured Gloeocapsa sp. | reverse complement strand
GGAGGGGAACGATCGCGCTAGAATTAACCTTCCCCGGTTTTGAGAAGAAGCTGCTCTTTCAGAATTAGGGGTGTTTGGTCAAGACAAAATTAAGTAATTTAAGATACATCTTAACGATTTGGTAGAGCAGAGATTAAAAATTTATCTGACAGACGTGTAAACTAAGATAAAATAATCTCTGACTAAAACATGGATAACTTGACTATTGCCAATTGGTTTACTAAGACTTCTTTACTAGCAACAGCGGCAGAAGGAGAAGGCTCAGAAAATGGGACTCTGGTTATAGCTGCGGTCTTGTTAAGCTTAGTATTTATCTATCTAGCGAGTAAAATCGGAGGGGAAATCTGCGCTAGAATCAACCTTCCCCCAGTTTTAGGAGAATTAGTAGGAGGGGTAGTCATCGGGGTATCCCTGTTACACCTAGTGGTTTTTCCCGAAACGGGTAGTAACCCTGAAACTTCTACGCTGATGCGTATACTATCTTTAACAGCAGACTTATCTCCTCAAGCTGCTGAGTCCATTTTTGCTACTGAAAGTGAAGCTATTACCATTCTCTCGGAACTAGGGGTAATTATCTTACTATTTGAAATCGGTTTAGAATCAGACCTAAAAGAACTAATTAGGGTAGGACCACAAGCAGCTATAGTAGCGGTAGTAGGGGTGATCGCTCCTTTCGCCGCCGGGACCGCAGGTTTAATTTATATCTTCCACCTACCAGCCATACCCGCTATTTTTGCCGGTGCTGCTCTAACAGCTACCAGTATAGGCATTACCGCCAAAGTTTTAGCAGAAATAGGTTATCTCAGTTCCAAAGAAGGACAGATAATCATCGGTGCGGCGGTACTAGATGATATCCTAGGGATTATTGTCTTAGCAGTAGTAGCGAGTTTAGCCAAAACAGGAGAGATACAAGTAACCAACATTATCTATCTGATTGTTAGTGCGGCAACCTTTTTGGTAGGGGCAATTTTACTCGGTCGCTTTTTAACACCATTTTTTATCGGTTTGGTTGAGGAAATGAAAACTCGTGGTCAATTGTTGATTACGAGTTTAATTTTTGGCTTTTTCTTAGCTTATATCGCCAACGTTATCCAATTAGAAGCGATTCTAGGAGCATTTGCCGCGGGTTTAGTCTTAGCCGAAACGGAAAAACGGGAAGAATTAGAAGAGCAAATTATACCGATCGCCGATTTTTTCGTACCTATTTTCTTTGTCTGTGTGGGCGCCAAAACCAACCTCAATGTTTTAAATCCAGCCATCCCTAGTAACCGTGAAGGTTTAATTATTGCTGCTTTTTTAATCATCGTGGCGATTATCGGCAAAGTCATAGCTGGATTTGGGGTATTTGGTCAAGAAAAGCTCAATAAACTAGCCATTGGTGTCGGCATGGTCCCTAGAGGAGAAGTAGGCTTAGTCTTCGCGGGAGTAGGTGCAGCTAGTGGAGCCCTTTCACCTGCAGTAGATACAGCGATTATTGTCATGGTGATTGTCACCACCTTTGTCGCGCCCCCGTTACTAAGAGTAGTTTTCCGTCAAGGAACTGCTAGCCAAGAAGAATCACTATCTACCTCAACTGATAAGTAAAATTTGCTCACCAATCGACTCGGTCTTTCCCAGGTTTAATCTCCTTTGGGAAAGTTCGGGTAAATTTAAACTATAGTATTTTCAACAAAGTTAATTTTATAATCAAGAATCTGAGCGTGTGAGGAGTAAAATTGTGAAATCTCGCTGGTTATTACTGAGTTTGTTCGGTATTTTTTTAGGTTATGCTCCCGCTAATGCAGCGAAATTGCTCTCCTGGCGTTTTGATCCTAATCAAAATCAATTGACCATTAGAACGGATACAGGAGTACAACCAGTTGTTAAGTTGATTCAGAACCCAACTCGTCTGGTTATCGACCTACCTGGAACGGTAGCGGATCTCTCCCAACCCAATCAGATGGTAGGAGGAGGAATTAAATCCGTAAGAGTTGGACAGTTTGAAGCCAATATCGCCCGTTTGGTGGTTGAATTAGAGTCCGGTTATACCATTAATCCGGAAGACGTGAAAATACGCGGGTTATCCTCTAGTCAGTGGGTTCTCCATGTCCCTGAACCCGTACCAACCACAGAGTCCAACTTCACTGTGAATAATCCTGAAGCAATAACTGCTACTGCTGAGCTTGAATCTAGAGATTTTCAGGTGACTAAAAATGGCTTATTTGTGCGTTTTGAGAAAAAAGCGGGAAATCAAATTAATGTTAACCGTAGCCGCGATCGCCGTGAAATTACTATAGATTTAGCTGGAGCAACTTTACCCCAAGATCTAGCCAGTAGAGTCATAGAGGTCAATGAATACGGTGTCAATCAAATTGAGTTTGTGCAAACCTCTGAGACGACAGCGCGTTTAATTCTTAGGGTTGACAAAGATAGTCCCGATTGGCTCGCTTCCTACAGTAGATTAGGAGAAGGTGGATTAGTACTATTACCAAGGTCGAGAACTAGTAACTCTAGGGAAAATGTGGCTACTACCAGGATGAACCCGACGAGAAATAATCCTACACCCCAAACCAGAGCCATAGTCCAAGGGGTAACCCTAGCAGCTAATAACTCTGAATTGATGATTAATGTCGATCAACAAGTAGAAGCAAAAGGGATTTGGCGCGCCAATGGAGTCTACGAAGTTCGTCTACGTAACGCTGAATTAGCCTCTGATTTTATTAATCCCCAAATGACGGTTAATAGTCCTATCTCTCGTTTACGAGTTTGGCAGGAAAGTGATGATACAGTGGTAGTTCTAGTCCATCCTGCCCTAGGAGTACATCTAGATGGGGATATTCAACAACCCTCTGAGCAAATGTTGGTACTCAAACTCAGAGAATTTGCTAGGGTAACTAGAGCAATTGATCCTGTACCTACTCCTTCGAGTAATGATCCTCCTTTAGGTAGAGCTTGGGAAAGGGTTAATCATGGTCGTGGGCTACCTAAGGAAAAAATTGTCGTGGTCATTGATCCAGGACATGGAGGGAGTGATCCAGGAGCGATTGGGATCAACGGTGTCAAAGAAAAGGATGTAATTTTACCGATCTCTCAAGAAGTGGCTGATATTCTGGAGCGACAAGGGATACAGGTAATTATGACTCGCAATAGCGATCGGTTTATCAGTCTCGAAGATAGGGCGAGAATCGCTAACCGTGCTCAAGCAGATTTGTTTATTAGTATTCACGCCAATTCCATGGGGATGAGTCGTCCTGATATTAGTGGATTGGAGACTTATTATCTACAGGATGGTTTACGCTTAGCCGAGTCTATCCATAATACTATTCTCAGAAACGTCGATATCCGCAATCGCGGCATCAGACGCGCTCGATTTTATGTATTGCGACATACCCAAATGCCCGCCGTTTTGGTGGAAGTAGGCTTCTTAACTGGTAAAGAAGATGCCGCTAAATTGGCTAATTCTGCTTATCGTCAACAAATGGCCGAGGCGATCGCCGCTGGGATTTTGCAGTATATAAGTAAGCTTAGATAAGTATTTAATCTTGTTTTAATAAATTTATGTTACAAAAAATCAGCCAGAAAATTGGCGTTTTTGATAGTGGTGTGGGTGGATTGACTGTTTTAAGACAACTTTATCAACAACTTCCTCAAGAATCTATCCTTTATTTTGCTGATACAGCTAGACTTCCCTATGGGAATCGTTCTCAAAGTGAAATTTTACAATTTGTGCGGGAAATTCTGACCTGGATGAGTATCGAAGGAGTCAAAATGGTCATTATGGCCTGTAATACCAGTTCTGCCTTAGCCTTAGAAAAGGTACGCTCTGAGTTTGATTTCCCGATTCTAGGAATTATTTTACCAGGGGCTCGCGCCGCGGTCAAACTGGGACAAAAAATAGGAGTGATCGCTACTCCTGCTACCGCTAAGAGTCGGGCTTATAGTCAGGCGATACAAGAAATTAAACCTCAGGCTACTGTAATAGAGGTAGGTTGTCCTCCTTTTGTCCCCTTGATTGAACAAAATCGCCTTAATCACCCTCACACCGAGAGAGTAGTGAGATATTATCTACAACCTCTATTAGCACAAGAAATCGATACCCTGATTTATGGTTGTACCCATTATCGTCATCTGGAAAACGTGATTAGGGAAATTATTCCCCCTCAGATTCGATTGGTAGATCCTGCTACTCATGTAGTAACAGCAGCAATGCGAGAATTAAAAATGTTGGGCTTAAAAAATTATCGCATCCCTGAGCCTACTCGTTTCTGCGTCAGTGGTTGTCCGGAAAAATTTGCCTTTCTATCTAAACAATGGTTGGGTTTTACCCCTAGGGTAGAAAAAATTTCTTTACCAGTGATATCGGAAAATGCTCAAATGGATAGTCTTGTTAGAATAACTAAAAATGTCCCCCACTTTGGAGAGTAGAAAGTGACTCGAGAACAACTAGAGAAGAGCATAGTTAATCATCCCGGAGATAACTATTATCAGATTCTGGGACTTCATCCCTCTGCTTCTAACCTAGATATTCGTCGTCAATATCGCGAATTGAGTAAACGATTTCACCCCGATACCACTACTTTACCTCAAGCGATCGCCAAGAGCAAATTTCAAGAACTTAATCAAGCTTACGCTACCTTGAGTAACCCTGACCGACGCTCTCTCTATGACCTGCAAATCGGTTATTCTCGTTTGAATGTTATTCAAGCACCCCCTAGCTATAATCAGAACAATCACTCTGTCTATACTGGACCTAGCGATCGTCCTTTGTCAGCTGGGGAAGTTTTTGCTCTGTTTCTGTTGGTTTTGACTTTCGTCGGTTGTTTACTTTTAGCTTTAATCGTAGCTATGGTTAGAGGCTAGGAGGATAACCCGGTGGCAACGATTTAGCTTTCATTACCTAGTTGAGCGGTTTTAACGGTTAATTCTAAAGTGCGATCGCCTCTAATTACCGAGAGTTTGAGGTTTTGATTAATTCCTGCAGCTTCTACTAAAGACTGTAATTGACCCCCATCGGTGACAGGTTGACCATTAACTTTAGTAATCACATCCCCCATCCGAACACCTCCAGCTTGTGCGGGAGTATTGGGAAGAACTCGTACCACTAATACCCCTTGCACTTCAGGCATATATAAAGGAGAGTTAGGATCATTATTATTTTCTCTAGCTAATTCGGGAGTGAGATTGATCATTTGTACACCGATATAGGGGTGAGGTACTTCTTTACCCGCAGCTAAAACCTCTTGTAACTCTTTAGCTTTGTTAATCGGAATCGCAAAACCAATACCCATCGCATCAGCGCGAATCGCTGTATTGATACCGATAACCTCCCCTTGAGCGTTTAATAGTGGTCCTCCAGAGTTACCAGGGTTAATCGCCGCATCGGTTTGTAAAAAGTCGATCCGCTTATCGGGTATACCCACTTGGGCACTCGAACGAGATAAAGTGCTAATAATCCCTAAGGTAACGGTGTTATTTAAACCTACGGGATTTCCTACGGCGATCGCCCAGTCTCCTACCCTAACTTGGTCAGAATCACCTAGAGGAGCAACAGGTAAATCATCTTTCCCAGGATTAATTTGCACTACGGCTAAATCTGTGATTTCATCAGTACCTTTTACTGTTCCTTGGAAGGTTCGACCATCTTTGAGGGTAACGGTCACTTTTTCGGCGTCACTGACTACGTGAGCATTGGTTAAAATAATACCATCTTTGCTGACAATAAAACCTGAACCTTGACCCACTACTTTTTCTTGTTGGGGAGGTACGGAAAATTGTCCCCCGAAGAAATCTCGGAAAAAGGGGTCTTCCAACAGAGGATTTAAACTTCTAGTTACTATTTTTTCCGTATCTATACGCACTACAGCAGGACCAGTTTGAGCTACAGCATCAGCAACAAAACTATTAGCAGAAATAGGCGCTAAAGCAACTTGAGTAGTTGACTCAGTAGGTGTTAAAAACGTAGAATTAGATACTGGTCCAGCCAGAGATTCTAAAACTCTGACACCACTCAAAGAGATCGCACAACCTGCGATTAACGCTACTATATGACTACCAGTTGGACGCCAAAACTTACGATCCTTCATATTCCTATTCATGGATAAATTAGACAATCTGACTCTATCTTACGCTATTGATTTTGGAACTAGTAATACGGTTATTTCCCGTTGGAATTCGGTTAACCAGCAACCAGAGATTGTTACTTTACCGGGATTATCAGGGAAATTTGGTGATAACCCCCCACTGATTCCTAGTCTAGTTTATATTCAAGACGCTCAAAAACCCCAATTGTTCCTCGGACAACAAGTTAAAGATCAAGGATTAGACTTACGTCATTCACCTCGCTATTTTGCGGGGTTTAAACGGGGTATTGGTGCGAGTATCCAAGGGTTTTTACCTGAACTTGATTCTATACCAATTAGCTTTGAAAAGTTAGGTCAATGGTATCTACAAGGGATTCTCAGCAGTTTAGAACAACAAACGGGAGAAAATCCTCGTTGTTTAATCTTAACCGTACCTGTAGATAGTTTTGAGAGTTATCGTCGTTGGTTAGGGACTGTGTGTCAAACTTGGTCGGTAGAAGAAATTAAAATCATTGATGAACCCACCGCTGCTGCTTTAGGTTACGGAGCAAACACAGAAGATATTATCCTAGTTATCGACTTTGGGGGGGGAACTATCGATTTCTCTCTGGTTAAATTAGA